>JAEZXM010000490.1 GCA_023419875.1 Pseudomonadota bacterium
GGACGTGCTCCACCGCAACGAGCTCTCCGGCTCGCTCGGCGGGCTCACCCGCGTCCGCCAGTTCGCGCAGGACGACGCCCACATCTTCGTCATGGAGTCGCAGATCCCCGAGGAGTGCCAGCGGATCGTGGACCTCATGAAGACGGTCTACGGAGCGTTCGGGCTCGAGTTCAAGCTCGGCTTCTCCACCCGGCCGCCCAACCCCGCCGACCGGGTCGGCGACGACGCGCTCTGGGACAAGGCCGAGGGCGTGCTCCGGCAGGCGCTCGAGCGCATCGGCCTCCCCTGGAAGCTCAACCCCGGCGACGGAGCCTTCTACGGGCCGAAGATCGACTTCTCCGTCACCGACTCCCTCGGCCGCGAGTGGCAGACCTGCACGCTCCAGCTCGACTACGCCGCGCCCGAGCGGTTCGACCTCACCTACGTCGGCGACGACAACAAGGAGCACCGGCCGGTGGTGATCCACCGGGCCGTCTACGGCTCGTTCGAGCGGTTTCTCGCCATCCTCACCGAGCACTACGCCGGCGCCTTCCCCGCCTGGCTCGCGCCGGTGCAGGCCCGGTTCGTCACGGTCTCCGACCGCTTCGACGGGTGGGCGCGCGAGGCGGCCGGGATCCTCGAGGCGCAGGGCTGGCGCGTCGAGGTGGACCCGTCCTCCGACAAGCTGGGCGCCAAGATTCGCAACGCCGAGCTGGAGAAGGTCCCGTTCACGGTGGTCGTCGGGGAGAAGGAGGCGGCCGGCCGGGCGGTCGCTCCCCGCCGCCACGGCGGCGAGGATCTGAAGACGATGCCGCTCGAGCAGTTCGCGGAGCTCCTGAAGCGCGAGGCGACGCCGCCGTACTAGCCGTCGACACCGTGCGCGCGGGCGAGATTCCCGCTACCTCTCCGGGGAAACCTCCTGGGAGGTCGCGCCCCTACATGCATTCCCAATCGGGCGAGCGTCTGGTACTCTTCGCGGTTCACACCTCGGGGAAGGGGAGCTCCGGAAGCGTAAGCTTCCGAAAGGAGAGGCGAAACGGTGAGCGACACCGCCGAGAGGGTCACGATCTTCGACACCACGCTGCGGGACGGTGAGCAGTCCCCCGGGGCGTCGATGAACCTCGAGCAGAAGCTCCGCGTCGCGAAGGCCCTGCGGGACCTCGGCGTGGACGTGATCGAGGCGGGCTTCGCGGCCGCGTCGCCGGGTGATCTCGAGGCCATCCAGGCGGTCTGGCGCAACGTGGAGGGGCCCGTCATCTGCAGCCTCTCGCGTTGCAACAAGGGCGACATCGAGGCCTCGCGCAAGGCGCTCGCGGGTGCTCCGAGGCCGCGCTGCCACGTGTTCCTGGCGACGAGCCCCATCCACCGGGACTTCAAGCTCAAGATGGCCAAGGAGGAGATCGCCCGCCGTGCCGTCGAGGGCGTCTCGATGGCCCGGGAGATCTTCTCGGACGTCGAGTTCTCGCCCGAGGACGCGGCCCGCACCGAGCTCGAGTTTCTCGCCGAGGTGGTCGAGCGCGCCGTCCAGGCCGGCGCCACCACGGTGAACATCCCCGACACCGTCGGTTACGCGCTCCCCTCGACCTACGCGGAGACCATCCGCTATCTCCGGAAGCACGTCCGCGGGATCGAGAAGGTCACCGTCTCCGTGCATTGCCATAACGACCTGGGCCTCGCCGTCGCGAACAGCATCGCGGGGGTGCTCGAGGGCGCGCGCCAGGTCGAGTGCACCATCAACGGGATCGGCGAGCGGGCCGGTAACGCTTCGCTCGAAGAGATCGTGATGGCGTTCAAGACGCGGCGGGACGTCCTCCGCGTCACGACCGGCATCCACACCGAGAAGCTCTACCCGACGAGCCGGATCGTTTCCCAGGTCACGGGTCTCCACGTCCAGCGCAACAAGGCGATCGTGGGGCAGAACGCGTTCGCGCACGAGGCGGGGATCCACCAGCACGGGATGCTCACGAATCGGGAGACCTACGAGGTGATGCGGCCGGAGGAGGTCGGCTTCACCCACAGCTCCCTCGTGCTGGGCAAGCACTCGGGCCGGCACGGGTTCAAGGAGCGGCTCGTCGCGCTGGGCTACCCGCTCGACGACGCGGCCATCGACAAGCTCTTCGCCGAGTTCAAGCTGCTCGCCGACAAGAAGAAGGACATCTACGACGCCGACATCGAGGCGCTGGTGGTGCACGGACAGCTCCTCCAGACGGGCGGGCGGGCCTGGGAGCTGGAGGCGCTCTCGACGACCTCCGGGACCGGAACGCTGCCGTGCGCGTCGATCGCCCTGCGCAACCAGGCCGGGGAGCGGTTCCAGGCGGCGGAGGCCGGCGATGGCCCGGTGGACGCGGTCTACCGAGCGATCGAGAAGGTGACCGGCGTCGCGGTCAAGCTGCGCAACTACGAGATCGCCAGCGTGTCCACCGGCGAGGACGCGCAGGGCGAGGTGACCATCGAGGTGGAGCACGCCACCGGCGTGTACCGCGGCCGGGCGATCTCCACCGACATCATCGAGGGCAGCGCGCGAGCCTTCCTCGATGTCGTGAACCGGATCGCGCTCAAGATGGCGCCGCGGGTGAGCGAGGCCCGCGCCGAGATGGGGACTCCATAGGATGGCCGAGGAACGGAAGAAGAGGACGCTGTTCGAGAAGGTCTGGGACGCGCACCTGGTTCGGGCGGAGACGCCGGAGACGCCGGCGATCCTCTACATCGATCTCCACCTCGTCCACGAGGTGACGAGCCCGCAGGCGTTCGCGTCCCTGCGCGAGCGTGGGATCCGCGTGCGCCGTCCCGAGCGGACGCTCGCCACCATGGATCACTCCATCCCCACGCTGCCGCGGCTCTCGAACGGGAAGTTCCCGTTCGTGGACTCCCAGGCCGAGGCCCAGGTCCGGCAGCTCGAGAAGAATGCCGCCGACTTCGGGGTCGAGCTTCACGGCCTCGGCGACGACGATCAGGGCGTGGTGCACGTCTTCGGTCCGGAGATGGGCGCCACGCAGCCCGGCATGACCGTGGTCTGCGGCGACAGCCACACCGCGACGCACGGAGCGTTCGGCGCGCTCGCCTTCGGGATCGGCACCTCCGAGGTGAGCCACGTGCTCGCCACCCAGTGCCTCCTGCAGCGCAAGGCGAAGAGCCTCGCGGTCCGCATCGAGGGCGCGCTCGCGAAGGGCGTCTCGGGCAAGGACCTCATCCTCGCCATCATCGCGAAGCTCGGCGTGGGCGGCGGCACCGGCCACGTGATCGAGTACACCGGCCCGGCGATCCGGGCGCTCACGATGGAAGGCCGGATGACCGTCTGCAACATGTCCATCGAGGCCGGTGCTCGGGCGGGCCTCGTCGCGCCCGACGACACGACGTTCCAGTGGCTCGCCGGCAGGCCGCGGGCGCCGAAGGGCAAGGACTTCGACGCGGCGGTCGATCGCTGGCGGGCGCTCGCCACCGACACGGGGGCGAGCTACGACCGCGAGGTGGTGATCGACGCCTCGGCGGTCGCGCCCTGGATCACCTTCGGCACGAACCCCGGGCAAGGGATCCCGGTGAACGGCGTCGTGCCCGACCCGTCCCGCGAACCGGACGCTTCGAGCCGTTCCACGCTCGAGTCCGCGCTCCGCTACATGGGCCTCGCCCCCGGCCAGAAGCTCCTGGGTCAGAAGATCGACGCCGTCTTCATCGGCTCCTGCACCAACGGCCGGCTGGAGGACATGCGTGAGGCCGCGCGGCTGATCCGCGGCAACCGGGTGAAGGTCCGGACGCTCGTCGTCCCCGGTTCGCACAAGGTGAAGAAGGCGGCGGAGGCGGAGGGCCTCGACCGGGTGTTCCGCGACGCCGGGGCGGAGTGGCGCGAGCCGGGCTGCTCGATGTGCATCGCCATGAACGGCGACAACATCGGCGCCGGCCAGTACTGCGTCTCCACGTCGAACCGGAACTTCGAGGGCCGCCAGGGCGCCGGCGGGCGCACGCTGCTCGCGAGCCCGCTCACCGCCGCCGCCGCCGCGGTCTCGGGGGCGGTCGCCGATCCCCGCCAGATGGAGGTGGGGTAGACCATGGAACCGATCCGCGTCATCCAGTCGAAGACGGTGGTGCTCCCGCGCGAGAACGTGGACACCGACCAGATCATCCCCGCCCGGTTCCTCAAGGTGACCGACAAGAAGGGCCTCGGGAAGGCGCTCTTCAGCGACTGGCGGTACGACGCCGCCGGCGCGCCCAAGACCGACTTCATCCTCAACCGGCCGGAGGCGGCCGGGTGCCGGATCCTGGTCGCCGGCGACAACTTCGGGTGCGGCTCCTCCCGCGAGCATGCGCCGTGGGCGCTCGCCGACTACGGGATCCGGGCCGTGATCTCGACCCGCATCGCCGACATCTTCCGGTCGAACTGCCTCAAGAACGGGCTCGTGCCGGTGGTGCTCGACCCCGAGAGCCACGCGCGCCTGCTCGCCGCCCCGGGCACCGAGGTCACGATCGATCTCGAGACGCGGGCGATCACGCTCCCGGGCGGTGGCACGGCCTCGTTCCCGATCGACGCCTTCGCCCGCTACTGCCTCATGAACGGCGTGGACGAGCTCGGCTTCCTGCTCTCGCAGGACTCCGCGATCGCCGCGTTCGAGGGTGCGAGATGAGCATCCGCCTCGTCCGCCTCCCGGTCGGACTCCTCCTCGGGATCCTCTCGTCGAGCGTATAGCGGCGGGTCTCCGCGCCCGCGCGGGCCCTGCGGCCCGTGCGCGTCCGGATGGGCCCGCCTTCCGATTTCGAGCGCACCCGGCGAAGAGAACCAAACAAGAGAGACGGATTCGAGGTCAGCGATGGCAAAGCAGAAAGTGACGGGCGCGGTGGCGGTCCTGCGCGCCCTGCAGGCAGAAGGCGTCGAGGTCATCTTCGGCATCCCTGGCGGGGCGATCCTGCCCCTGTACGACGCGCTCCACGGCGCGAAGTCCCCGCGGCACATCCTCGTCCGCCACGAGCAGGTCGGCGGCCACGCGGCCGAGGGCTACGCACTCGTGACCGGCAAGGTGGGCGTGTGCCTGGGCACCTCCGGACCGGGCGCGACGAACCTCGTCACGCCGATCGCCGACGCGTACATGGACTCGGTGCCGCTCGTCGCGATCACCGCCAACGTCTCCAAGGCGCTCATCGGCACGGACGCCTTCCAGGAGGCGGACATCGCCGGCATCACCGTCCCGATCACCAAGCACAACTGGCTCGTGACCGAGGTCGAGGAGCTACCGGAGGTCCTGAAGCAGGCGTTCTACATCGCGCGCACCGGCCGCCCAGGCCCCGTGCTCGTGGACATCCCGAAGGACGTCCTCAACGCCACCTTCGAGTTCGAGTACCCGGAGGAGATCGACATCCCCGGCTACCATCCGCCGGTCCGGGAGGAGCCGCGGCTCAGGGACGCCGCCCAGCTCATCCGAGCCTCCACGCGCCCGGTGGTCTACCTCGGCGGCGGTGTCCGCACCGCCTCGGCGCACCGGGAGGTGTTCGCGTTCGCCGAGTTCCTCGACGCGCCGGTCGTCACGACCGTGCACGGGAAGGGCGCGTTCCCCGAGACCCACCCGCTCTGCCTCGGCATGTTCGGCATGCACGGCGCCCGGTACGCGAACTACGCCGTCCAGGGCTCCGACCTCATCATCGCCCTCGGCGCGCGGTTCGACGACCGGGTGACCGGAAAGCTCTCGACGTTCGCGCCCGAGGCCAAGATCGTCCACCTGGACATCGACCCGGCCGAGATCTCGAAGCTCGTCACCGCGACGGTGCCCCTGGTCGGCGATCTCAAGGTCCTCCTGCCGAAGCTGCACGAGGAGGTCCACAGGGCGTTCCAGGCACACGCCCGGCCGGACATCTCTGCCTGGAAGAAGAAGGTCGCGGACTGGCGCGAGAAACACCCGATGCGCTACCAGCAGAAGGAGGACGGGCCTCTCCTCCCGCAGTACGTGATCGAGCAGATCTGGAAGAAGACCGGCGGGAAGGCCCTCGTGACCACCGGCGTGGGCGAGCACCAGATGTTCGCCGCCCAGTGGTGGAAGACCAGCGAGCCCCGGCAGTTCATCACCTCCGGCGGCCTCGGGACGATGGGCTTCTGCCTGCCCTCGGCCATCGGCATGCAACTCGGCCGGCCCGACGCGCTCGTCATCGGGATCGACGGCGACGGTTCGTTCCAGATGACCCTGCAGGACCTCGCCACGGCCTCCGAGCACAAGCTGCCGATCAAGATCTTCATCCTCAACAACCTGTTCCTGGGGATGGTCCGGCAGTGGCAGGAGCTGTTCTACTCCGAGCGATACGCCGAGACGCCGCTCGCGGACCTGCCGGATCTGGTGAAGCTCGCCGACGCCTACGGCTGCCTGGGCCTGCGCGCCCGCACGGTGGCGGAGCTGGACAAGGCCATCGACCAGGCGCTCGCGAACGGCGACGGCCCCACGATCGTGGACGTGCGCATCCGCCCGGAGGCCAAGGTCTATCCCATGGTCCCCGCCGGCGCCCCCCTCAACGACATGATCGACGGTGAGTGACATGGAACAGACCGAGACCCGCCCCAACGGCCAGACGCACACGGTCAGCCTGCTCGTCGAGAACAAGCCGGGCGTCCTCTACCGCATCACCGGCCTGTTCTCCCGCCGGCACTACAACATCGCGAGCCTCACCGTCGGTCCCACCGAGGTGGAGAACTACTCGCGCATCACCATCGTGGTCCGCCTCGGCTCGAAGTCGGTCGAGCAGGTGGTCCGCCAGGTCCAGAAGCTCGTCCCGGTGGTCGAGGTCCGCGAGCTCAAGCCCGAGGACCTCATCGAGCGCGAGCTCATGCTGGTGAAGATCAAGACCCCGGAGACCAACTACGCGGAGCTCCGCTCGCTCGCCGAGACGTACGAGGCCACCATCGTGGACGTCTCGCCGGACGGGCTGGTGGTCGAGGCGAGCGGCCCTGCGGGCAAGCTCGACGCCCTCGAGGAGCGGCTCCGCCGCTTCGGCATCCAGGAGCTCTGCCGCTCCGGGCGCATCGCCCTCGAGCGCGGGTTCAAGACGCTGGCGCCCCCGGCGTTGAAGGGCGAGCCGCCACCGCCACAGATCTCCGCGCCGTGAACGACGGAGGAGGGTGAGCCGTGGCGGTCACGATCCACTACGAGCAGGACGCGGATCCCGAGCTCCTCCGGGAGCGCAAGATCGCGGTGATCGGTTACGGCTCGCAGGGCCACGCCCACGCGCTCAACCTGCGCGACTCGGGGGTGGACGTCCGCGTGGGGCTCGCCCACGGGTCGTCATCGCGGGCCAGGGCGGAGGCGGCCGGCCTGCGGGTCCTTTCGGTATCGGAGGCCTCGCGCGAAGCCGACGTCATCATGGTCCTCACCCCGGACCAGACGCAGAAACAGGTGTACGAGGAGTCGATCGCCGCGCACCTCACGAAGGGCAAGGCGCTGCTCTTCGGTCATGGGTTCAACATCCACTTCGGCCAGATCCACCCGCCGGCCGACGTGGACGTGGTCTTGGTCGCGCCCAAGGGCCCGGGGCACATGCTCCGCAGGCTGTACGAGGAAGGGCGCGGGCTTCCTTGCCTCATCGCCGTGCACCAGGACGCCACCGGTCGGGCGAAGCCTCTCGGCCTCGCCTACGCCCGCGGCATCGGAGGGACGCGGGCCGGCGTCCTGGAGACGACCTTCCGGGAGGAGACCGAGACCGACCTCTTCGGAGAGCAGGCGGTGCTCTGCGGCGGCGCCGCGGCGCTGGTGAAGGCCGGTTTCGAGGTGCTCGTCGAGGCTGGATACCAGCCGGAGAGCGCGTACTTCGAGTGCTTGCACGAGCTGAAGCTCGTCGCCGACCTCATGTACGAGGGCGGGCTCGCCGGGATGCGCGCGTCGATCTCCGACACCGCGGAGTACGGCGACTACACCCGAGGTCCGCGGGTCGTGAACGCGCAGACCAAGGACGAGATGCGCAAGATCCTCGCCGAGATCCAGTCGGGCCGGTTCGCGAGGGAGTTCATCGCCGAAAACCAGTCCGGAGGGCGGAAGTTCGAGCGGTTCCGCGAGGCGGAGAGGGCGCACCCGATCGAGGAGGTGGGCAAGCGCCTGCGAGAGATGATGAGCTGGGTGCGCGGGACGAAGCGCCGCGCACCCGAGCCGGGGACGCCCCGCTCAGGTTGACAAACGAAGTGAAATCCTTATTCTACGGCGTCTTTTTTCCGTAGTTCGGAGGCCCATGGCCATCCCGCAGAGAGATCCCCGAGGCGGCTCCGGCAACCGTGACGCTCGCACCAACCGGCGCATCAAGGCGCGCGAGGTGCGCGTCGTCGGCCCCGAAGGCGATCAGCTTGGAGTTCTTCCCGTCGAGCAGGCGCTGGCGCGCGCGCAAGAGCTGGGGATGGACCTCGTCGAGGTCAGCCCCATGGCCAAGCCGCCGGTCTGCAAGATCATGGATTACGGGAAGTTCAAGTACCTCGAGAAGAAGAAGCAGAACGAGGCCAAGAAGAAGCAGGTCGTGGTCCAGCTCAAGGAGGTGAAGCTCCGCCCCCGGACCGAGGAGCACGACTATGACGTGAAGATCAGGAAGGTCCGCGAGTTCCTCGCCGAGGCGAACAAGGCCCGCATCACCGTGATGTTCCGGGGCCGCGAGATGTCGCACAAGGAACTCGGCCAGAAGGTCCTGCAGCGCGTGATCGAAGACCTCCGCGACACGGCGGTGATCGAGTCCGCACCGCGGGTGGAAGGGCGGCAGATGTTCATGATCCTCGCCCCGAACCCGCGCATGCTCCAGGCGCAGCGCGACCGCGCCCGCGCGCAGGCCGCCGCGC
>JAEZXM010000496.1 GCA_023419875.1 Pseudomonadota bacterium
CGGGTGGAGCGGTGCCTGCGGGCGACGTGACACCCGCGGTGGCGCGCCTCCCGATCCGTGACGATGCAATCAGCTCTCGAGCGTGCCGATCGGACACGGATTGCTCTCCGCTGATCGCGTCACATCCCCAGCTGCGCCCAGATCTCCGGCGTTTCCCACTGCCCCGGCTCGTCCTGCTGCTGCCAGACGAGGGAGTACCCTCGCCCGTTCGACGTCAAGCACCCCGGGAATGCCCCGAAGTCGTCGCTCGTCTGGACGGCGCTCGCCGACCACGAGGTGCCGTCGTACCGGCTCAGCAGCAGCTTCTCCGGTACCGACTCGCTCCAGGCGATCGCGTAGCCGATCCCGTCCGAGGCGATCGCAATGCCGTTCATGGAGATCGGCGCGGCCTCGAGGGGCGTAGGGGCGGGATGTCCTCCGTCCGTCTGCCACGTCGCGCCATCGAACACGTTCACCCTCGCGCTCGACGTCCCCGCGTCGAGGCGCTGGACCCAGGACACGGCGTAACCGCGGCCGTCCGACGCGATGACCGGGTCCCCTGCGGAGCCGGCGAGCTCCTCGAGCAGCGTCGGAGCCGGGGCGCCGCCCTCCTCCTGCCAAGAAGCGCCGTCGAAGACGTTCGCGTACACCTCCCACACCTCCTCGTCGCCCTCGAACTGGCTCCACGCGGCCGCGTACCCTCGACCGTTGGAGGCGAGGACGACCGCGTTCCCGGGCACGGCCGCGCCGAGCCTCGCCGGCGATGCCTGCCACGAGGACCCGTCGTGGACCCGCGCGAGCGCTCCTCCTCCGTCGAAGCTCGACCAGCCGACGCACCAGCCCTTCCCGTTGGACGCGACGGCGGGGTTCTGTGCGTTGCCCTCGACGTCCACGCGATCGACGAGGATGTTACCCGCGCCGTCGTCCTCCCACGAGGACCCGTCGAATCTGGCCATCGCGATCGTCCATGTGCCGGAGGTGTAGTCCATCCACACGACGGCGTAGCCCCGACCGTCGGAGGCGACGGCCGGGTGCCCGACGCTCGCCGGCGGCGACGAGAGGCGCTCCTCCTCGGACCAGAAGCCGTCCGCCCAGCGCCGAGCTCGAAGCGCTCCATCGTCACTTGACTCCCAGGCGACGAGGAACCCGGATCCATTCGTGGCCATCACCGCCTCGGTGGCCCTGGGCGCGATGACCTCCACCGGCTGCCATGCCCCGTCGCGGTGGAGGCGGCCGGCGACCTCGGGCACGCCGTTGCGGTACTGGGTCCAGAGCGCGAGGGTCTCGCCGAGGCGGTTGGTGGCGAGGCGCGCGAAGCGCGCCGCCGACCTCGTCGGGCCGGCGAGGAGGTCCTTCGGCGTCCCCCACCCCTCGATCACCAGGCGGCTCACGAACATCCGGTTCGCGCCGCTCGCGTCGTCCTGCGGGAAGATGGCCGCTGGTCCGAGCGGCGAGGGCGCGAGGCGCACGGACCACACGTCTCCGCTTCCACCGTCGATCCGCTCCGGCGCGCCCCAGGTGGATCCGAGACTGCTCGAATAGGCCGCCCGGGGCCCGCTCCGCCCGAGCCACGCCGCGAGGTACCCGCGGCCGTTCGCGACGATCCCCGGGTCGAAGTCCTCGGAGACGTCCGAGGCGACGAGCGTGGAGTCCGCCTGCCATCCTCCATCCGTGAACATGTTCGTCCGGAGCGCTGCAGCACTGCCGTCCCAGTGGCGCCAGACCGCCACGTAACCCGAGCCGTTCGAGGCGACGGCGGGCGGGGGCATCGCCGGGGTCGCCTCCTGCTCGAGGAGCACGGGAGCCGTCCACGAGCTCCCGGATCGTACGCTCCCGAAGACGTCATCCTGGGAGTCGTCGTCTCGCTGGATCCAGACGACCGCGTACCCTGCTCCGTCCGAAGCGATCGCCGGGGTGGGCACCCACCGCGAGGAGCCGAGCTGCGTAGGCGAAGGCTCCCCCAGTCCATCCACCTGCCACGCTCCTCCCTCGAAGACGTTCACGTGGAGCGCGTGGCTGGAAGACGCACGCTCCACCCAGGCCACGGCGTAGCCCGCCTCGCTCCCCGCCAGGACGACGGAGGACACCTGGTCGCTTTCTCCGGAGGACACGGGGGTGGACGGCGTTCCCGCGGTGTAGTCGTCCTGCCACGACGTTCCGTCGTGCACGCTGGCCAACACCGTCGGCTGTCCCCAGAGGTGCTGCCACCACGCCACCGCGTATCCCCTGCCGTCGGAGGCGACGGCGATCTCGTCGTTCGAGCACGCGTTCGCGAGTCGGACCGGCGCCGCCCAGCCCTCCCCTTCCGAGAGCGTGGCGTCGATCCCACACCCCACGCTCCACGCGACGAGGAATCCGGTCCCGTTCGACGCGACCGAGGCGTGGACGGGGGTGGACGTGTGCGTCGTCCACTCCTCCGCCTCCGACCACGTCGAGGACGCCGCCGTGTAGCGCGACCACAGGACCCTGCCCGTATCGCCGATCATCTCGACCCAGACCGCGACCGCGTTTCCCTCCGAGTCGAAGGCCACGTCCGGCCTCCGCTGACCGGCCGGTGAATCCAGGCTGAGCTCCTGCGCGTTCGTGGACGGCGGCGGGATGGGGCCGTCGTCACTGCCGCTGCCTCCGCATCCGGACAGGATCGCGGCGATGGCGATCGCAACGGACAAGAAGGAGCGCAGGGGCGCGTTCACGGCGGACCTCCGTTGCATGAAGTTCACCGACAGCAGGGCGAACCGGGCGGCGGGTCACCGGATGCAGCACTCGTCGCACCCCTGAAAGCACAGGCCAAGGCACGCCGTGACGTCGCTGCTGTTCCAGCAGGACGAGCTGCAGCTGGAGTAGCAGGTGCTGCAGAAGCCGCAGGTCACGCGGATGATCTTGGTGCACCATCGCTCCGGGCCCACCGAGTTCTGGTAGCACTCGAAGCCGCTGGGGCACTCCTCGCTCTGATGCCCCGGGGTGGGCTCCGTACAGGACAGGAAGCAGTTTCCGTAGGAGCAGGCCCAGCCCGTCGGGCCGCAGTCGGACGCGTCGCCGCACGTGTACATCCTGCAGTACGGCTGGTAGCCCACCGCGAAGCACGTGGCGCCGCCCGGGCAGTCGCCGGCGTTCGAGCAGGCGCGGTAGCAGCCGCCGTTCGGGGTCGATGCGGCCCCCAGCTCCGCGCAATGGCCGTCCTGCCACGCTCCGCCCCCGCCTCCGGTTCCCTCACCCCCGCCCCCACCGCCACATGCCGCGAGCAGGGCTGCCGCCGTCACCCCGAGAATCGATGAACGCATGGGCACTCCTCCGCGTGAAACGTCCACGCGGAGCAGCCTAGAGGACGGCGATCACCGATCGGACACGGATTGGTCGGTTCGCGCCGACGCCTGCGCCGGCCCCCTTCGGGGCGCGAGCGACGCGCTGCGGCGCGAGGGCGCCGGCCACACTCGATCTGGAGAAGCGAGCACCGCCGCTCCCGCCTAATACGCAGCGTATGCCCATGCTCGACCCGACCCCCTCCCCCTGGACGAGCCGGATGCTCAGCATCTTCCGCATCGTCGCCGGCCTCTCCTTCATGACCCACGGAACCATGAAGCTCTTCAACTTCCCGCCCGGTGAAGGCGGGGAGCTGCCCACGCTCATGCTGGTCGCCGGGATCCTGGAGGCGCTCGGCGGCCTGCTGATCGCGCTCGGCCTCTTCACGAAGCCGGTCGCGTTCGTGCTCGCGGGCGAGATGGCCGTCGCCTACTTCATGGCGCACCTCCCGCAGTCCTTCTGGCCCATCAAGAACGGCGGCGAGCTGGCGATGCTGTTCTGCTTCTTCTTCCTGTACCTGGTCTTCGCCGGCCCGGGCGAGTGGAGCCTCGACGCCGGCCTTGCGCGCTCCCGCCGGACGGCGGGTGCAGGTGCCGTCGCGAGGTAGCCATGTGTCGCAACATCCGCGTCCTCTACAACTTCGACCCGCCCACGACGCCGGAGGAGATCCGCGCGTCGGCGTTGCAGTACGTGCGAAAGGTGAGCGGGCTCCATACGCCCTCGGAGGCCGACCGCGCGGCCTTCGAGCGCGCGGTGGACACGGTCGCGGAGACGACCGCTGCGCTCCTGCGCTCGCTCCGGGCGCGGACGGCGGTCCGGACGCGCGAGGGCGAGCGGCACAAGGCGCGGCTGCGGGGGATCGCCCGCGCGTCGCGGCGCTGATCAGGCGGCGGTCGTCTCGCCCTGCCCCGTGAGCGCCGCGGACTCGCGCTCGTCTTCACCGAGCCGCGCCTCGACCGCGCGCGCGACGTGCTTCGCGTCCCGGCCGATCCCGATGAGCGTCGCGGAGGACTCGGCGAACAGGAAGTGCAGGCCCACGAAGTAGAGGCCCGGCACGGCGGGGACGACGCCGCGCTCGTGCACGGGCTCGTTGTCCGGGCCGAAGACCTCGGGCAGCTCGATCCACGGAAAGCCGCGCTCGTATCCCGTGCACCAGACGACGTTCGCGGGCGCGAGCGTCGTCCCGTCCGCGAGGACCGGCCGGCCGTCGCGCACGCCCGCCACGCGGTCCACCCGCTCCACCCCGGCGGCGAGGAGGTCCGCGGGCTTCACGCGCACCAGCGGCGCCGCCCGGTGGAGCCGCTTCGGCCGCATCCTCCGGCCGACGGGGGTCCGCAGGCTGAGGACGTGGTGGCCGACGAACCGCACGAGCCGGAACGCGACGTTGCGCGCGAAGAAGCTCTCGATGCGGATCGGGATCACGCCCGACTCCTTCCCCGCGAGCCAGGTGCGCCCCCGGTGCGTGCGCGCCACCTCGAGCGCGATGTCCGCGCCCGAGTTGCCCGCCCCGACCACGAGGACCCCTCCCTCGCGGAGGACCGACGGATTCCGGTACTCGTGCGAGTGGAGCTGGACGATCGCCGGGTCGAGGTCCCGGGCGAAGGCCGGGATCCGGGGCTTCTGGTAGTTCGCCATCGCCACGACCACCTGATCGGCCTCGAAGCGCCGCCCCCCGGCGGCGAGAACGAACCGGCCGCGCTCGCGCCACAGGCGCTCCACGCGCACCCCGTTCCGCACCGGGAGCGCGAACCGGCGGGCGTACGCCTCGAGGTAGTCGGCCATCTGGTCCTTGGTCGGGTACACGCCGCCCGGCAACGGGAGCCGCATGCCCGGCAACCCCGCCCAGCGCGCCGGCGTGAAGAGCCGCAGCGAGTCCCAGCGGCGCCGCCACGCGTCGCCCACCCTCGCGCTCGCGTCCAGGATGACGAAGGGCAGCCCGCGCCGACGGAGCTCCCGGCCCACCGCGAGGCCGGCCTGGCCTCCGCCCACCACGATCGTCGAAACGTACTCCGAGTGCATGTCGCTCTCCTCCCGTCCAGATTCCTGCGGGAGGATGCCGGCGAGGGGGCGCGACGCACATCGGATGGACCACCCATTCCCCACCCGGGAGGGAATGGGTCGTTCTGCTCACGCCAGGTCGTGGCGGAGCGCGTAGGCCGTGGCGGCGGCCCGGGAGGGGAGATCGAGCTTCGAGAAGATGTTGCTGAGGTGGCGCGCGACCGTCTTCTCCGAGAGCCCCAGCGCGGCGGCGATCGCGCGGTTGGTCCTGCCGGACGCCACCAGCGAGAGCACCTGCACCTCGCGCAGGGTGAGACCGCCCGGGCGGTCGCCGTTCCGGAAGAGGGAATCCACCTGAGCGACCGCGGGCGCGGCCCCGAGGCGCTCGAACGTGCTCCGCGCCGCCGCCCGGGCGACCTCGGCGGCCTCGCGGTTTCCCTCGGCCCGGCAGGCGAGCGCGCAGAGGACCTGGACGCGCGCGGCCTCGTAC
>JAEZXM010000515.1 GCA_023419875.1 Pseudomonadota bacterium
CGCTGCGGTCGCGCACCAGCCGCTCGGTCTCGCGGGCGTGGGCGAGCTGGTCCTCGGCGTGGCGGACCGCCTGCTCGCTCGCCTGCGCGCCGAAGTACACCTCGGCCACCGAGGCGGCGAGCTCCATGCGCCGCCGCTCGTCGTCCGCGGCCTCGGCGCCGGCGGCCTTGCCCGCCGCGCGCTGGCCCGCCGTGAGGCGGCCGCCCATGTAGAGGGGCAGCGTGAGGGTGGCGCCGGCACCGAACCCTCCCACGGCCGACGGGTCGTTCAGCCGGGACGGGTCGAAGTCCGCGGGCGCGATCCTTCCCTGGTCGAGCTTCAGCCCGAAGGCCATCATCGGCTCGTCGGTGCGGATCCCGCGGACCTCGAGGCGGAGCGTGGGGAGCCGGGCGTTCCGCGCCCGCCCCGCCTCCGCGCGTGCCGCCTCGACCTGGGAGCGCGAGGCGAGGAGGGCGGGGTTCTCCGCCCAGGCGGCGCGGATCGCGTCCCCCACCGCGACCGAGCTCGGATCGGCGTGGACCAGCGTGGGTGCTGCGGCGACGGCCAGGGCGGCGAGCAAAGCTCGTTCTCGTGCGGGGCTCACGGTTCCTCGGAGCCACGCGCTCGCAGGACGGTGCAGCGGTACCCGCTTCGTGCCGGCGTGAACCCTTCGGCGCGCGACCGGCTCCCACGCAGATCGGCGCGGAAGCGGGCGGAGCTCAGCATCCCTCCCGCTCGGGCGCCGGGGCGCGGGCCGCGGACGTCGTTCGGCGGAGGCAGATCTCGAGCGGACAGAAGCGCGTGAACGCGCTCTGGAGCAGGTTCGCCCCCACGAAGGCGGTGAACCAGAGAAAGCCCGCGCTCACGTACAGCGGGCTCGCCTCCGCGCCCAGCGCGAGCGAGAGGAGGACGAACGAGCCTGCGACGGCCCTGATGACACGTTCCGTGTTCATGGACTCTCCTTGCCCCCCGGCGGCAGGTGAGAGCCCGGGCCGCGGCGACGGGTTCGGCGCGGCCGGCGGTCGAGCCGGATCGTCAGCCGGCCGTCGGTCCGGGGGCGCGCCGATTGGAGACGGCTCCGCCGATCGCCGCGCCGACGAAGATCCCGAGATCCACGAGCAGGACGGCCACGCCGCCGGCGATCCCCGCGAGGAAGCCGATCACTGGCAGCCCGAAGGCGGCGAGGACGATCGCCAGCACCACCCCGACGACCACGGCCGGGAGCACGGCGGCGGTGAGCGCCCGCCCGACGTTTCCCGCCTTGTAGCCGCCGATCGCCCCCCCGATGAGGCCGTTCACGCCGGGCACGAAGAACAGCAGGAGGGTCACGACGACCATCCAGAGCGAGGCCGCCACGATGGAAGAGCGCTCTTGCATGTCCGTTTCCTCCCGCAACCCAATCTCCGGTTCTTCGCCTCACCATCCGTGCAGGTGGTTCACCGGCCCGCGCCCTCGGCCCACGGCATACGAGGTTCGGAGGCCCTCGGTCAGCCACGCCTTCGCCCGGCGGATCGCCTCCAGCAGCTCGTCGCCGAGCGCGAGGCGGGCGCAGACGGCGGCGGAGAGCGTGCACCCCGCGCCGTGGACGTTGCGGGTGTCGATCCGCGGCTCCGTGAGCTCGACCACGCCGCGCACATCGCAGAAGACGTCAGTGGCGTCTCCGTCCGGGAGGCCTCCGCCCTTGACGAGCACCGCCGCCGCGCCCCACGCGTGCAGGTCGCGGGCCGCGGCGCGCATCTCCTCCACCGTGCGGACCGGGTGCCCGAGGAGCGCCGCCGCCTCGTGCAGGTTGGGCGTGAGGAGGGCCGCCCGCGGCAGGAGGTGCTCGACGTAGGCGCGCTCCGTCGCCGGATCGACCAGGCGATCTCCGCTCTTCGCGACCATCACCGGATCGACGACCAGGGGCCCGAGCGCGAACCTTCGCGCCGCCTCGCCGACGGCCTCGACGATCGCGGCGGAGGCGAGCATGCCGGTCTTCGTCGCCGCGGGCCGCAGGTCGGTCGCGACCGCCTCGATCTGCGCGCGGACGAGCCCGGGCGAGACCGCCTCCCAGGCGAAGACGCCCACCGAGTTCTGCGCCGTCACCGCGGTGATCGCCGAGGCGCCGTGGAGCCGGTGGGCCGCGAACGTGCGCAGGTCGGCCTGGATGCCGGCGCTGCCGCCGGAGTCGGAGCCGGCGATCGTGAGGGCGACCCGCATCCCCGTTCAGATACTCCGGCGGGAGACTGCCGGGAAGGGCCATTCATGGGCCCGGAGCGGAGCGCGGCAGGACGACGTGGAACTCGGTACCGTCGTCGGGCCCGGAGCGGACCTCGATCTCGCCGCCGTGGGCGCGAGCGATCTCGCGGACGATGAACAGGCCGAGCCCGAGGCTCCGGGGCTCGCCGCCGGAACGGGCCGTGCCGCGTCGGAAGGGATCGAACAGCGTCGCGAGGCGGTCGGGCGGGATGGGCGCGCCCCCGTTCCGGACGCAAAGGTGGAGCAGGGAGCCCTCCGCGCGGACCTCGACGCCGACCGGCGAGCCCTCGCCGTGCTGGAGCGCGTTTCCGACCAGGTTCGAGACGAGCTGGACGAGCCGGTCCGCGTCCCCGGTCATGCGGAGGTCGCCGGCGCGATCGAGCGTGATGCAGTCGGCCCCTTCCTTCGCGGACAGCTCCTGGAGCGCGCGGCCGGCGAGCTCTCCGAGATCCGTCGTTTCGTGCCGCACCGCAATCCCGAGACCGCCGCGCGCGGCGCTGAAGTCGAGGACGTCGCCGATCATCCTCGACATGCGGGCTGCGCTCGCCCGCAGGAGCTGCAGCGCGCGATCCTGCGCGGGCGCGAGTGGGCCGGCCCGCTGCACGAGCTCCGCGGCACCGACGATCGCCCCGAGCGGCGTCCGCAGGTCGTGCCCCACCACGGCGAGGAGCCGCTCGAGCAGCTCCCGGGAGCGCTCCGCCTCGCGCCGCGCCTCCTGCTCCGCCTCGAACAGGCGCGCGCGCTCGAAGGCCTCGGCCGAGAGCCTCGCGAGCGCCTCGATGAGGATCCGCTCCTCCTCGGGAAAGGGCTCCTGCCGATCGAAGGTGAAGCCGATGACCCCGGGGCAACGATCGCCGACGACCAGGGGGACGACCGCGCAACCGGACTCGCCTCGCCGGGCCCGGAGCGGCTCCAGCACGGGATACCGGGCGCGGATCTCCTCGGGCGTCTCGAGCCAGACGGCGCGGCGGCCGAGGATCGCGTCGCGGATCGGCAGCCGCGCGCCCGAGCGGGAGAGGTCGTCCAGCTCGCGGTACTCCTTCTCCGTGAGGCCGCGGCCGAAGACCAGCTCGAGCCGACCCGGCCGCATCATCCAGACGATGCCCGCCGCCCGGGCGCCGAATCGCTCGAGCCCCTGCTCGAGGAGCACCCGGGCGACGTCGCGCATGGAGACGGCGACCGACAGCTCGGCGGTGAACTGCTGGAGCCGCCGCAGCCGCTCCCCCGCGTCCTGGCCCGCCAGCGTGGGTTGCTCGAAGCTCGACCGAAGCACGTGGGTCTCTCGGAGCCATCCAATACCTCGTACTCGGAGTCACGCGCACCGTTCCGGGAAGGCCAGGTGCCCGACCACCCACCGGACCGAAGCGGCTCGGCCGGGGGGAGCGGTTCCCTGGCGGGAGCGCACGCGGGTGCAGACACTTTGACACGTGCGGAGTGCGGCCGCGCTCCGGGCTCGGTCGCACGCGCCGGAGTTCGCGATGCCACCCGCCGACCTGCCCCCCGACCATCCGACCCGGTCCCCGGGGGAGCGGGAGGGGACGGCCGAGCACACCCGCGAGCTGGAGGCGAGGATCGAGCGGCTCGAGCGCGAGCTGGGGGAGCACGCGCGGGCCGAGGAGCGGCTGCGAGAGAGCGAGCGGCGGTTCCGCCTGCTCGCCGAGGCCGGTCCCCAGATCCTCTGGTCCGCGCTTCCGAACGGCGAGCTCGACTACGTCAACGGGCGCGGCGCGGAGTACTGCGGTGTCCCCGTGGAGCGCGGGCTGGCGCACCGGTGGCTCGACTTCGTGCACCCCGACGACCGGGATCGCGTGCGGCGCCGGTGGCGCCGGTCGGTCAAGGCGGGGGTCGTGTACAGCACCGAGTTCCGCCTGCTGCGCGCGGACGGCGCCCATCGCTGGCAGCTCGTGCGCGCGCTCCCCATGCGCAGTCCCCACGGCAGGATCCTTCAGTGGTTCGGGAGCGCGACCGACATCGAGGACGAGAAGCGCGTCCAGCAGACGATCCAGGAGGAGGACCGGCGCAAGGACGAGTTCCTCGCCATTCTCGGGCACGAGCTCCGCAACCCGCTCACCCCGCTGCGGACCGCGCCGCACGTCCTCCGGCGTGCGCCCCCCGGCGGCGAGGTGTTCACGCGCGTGGTGGACATGGTGGAACGACAGGTGAACCTCATGGCGCGGCTCGTGGACGACCTGCTGGAGGTCTCACGGATCGCCCGCGGCCGTCTGGTGCTCAGGCTCGCTCACATCGACGTCGCCGCCGCGGTGCGCGTGCTCCTCGAGGATCGCCGGGAGAGCTCGAAGGCGACCGGGGTGGAGTGGGTCGCGGAGATCCCGGAGCCGGTCTGGGCCGAGGCGGACCCCGCGCGCTTCTCCCAGGCCGTCGGAAACCTCCTCGACAACGCCGAGCGCTACACGCCCTCCGGGGGCACCGTGCGGGTCTCGGTCCGCGCGGAGGGGAAGCTCGTTGCCGTGACCGTCCGCGACGACGGCGTCGGGTTCGACCTGGCGGCCCAGGAGCACCTGTTCGATCCCTTCGTTCGACCCCGGGGCGCACCGCGCGAGACCGGCGGCGGTCTCGGCCTCGGGCTGCCGCTCGTGAAGCAGCTCGCGGAGCTGCACGGCGGGAGCGTCGAGGGGCGCAGCGACGGGCCCGGGCTGGGGGCCACGTTCACGATACATCTCCCGCGGGCGCCCACCCCCGCCGCGGCGCGCGCTCCCGAGATGGATGTGGCGGCGCCGCCGGTGCCCGGCCCGCGCCGCATCCTCGTGGTCGAGGACAACGCCGACGCCGCCGAGAGCCTGCGGATCATGCTCGAGCAGGAGGGGCACGAGGTGGTGATCGCGTGCACGGGCGAGGAGGGCGTGGCGCGCGCCCGGGAGCTCCACCCGCACGTGGTGCTCTCGGACATCGGGCTTCCGGGGATCAGCGGTTACGAGCTGGCGCGGGCCCTCCGCGCGGAACACGGCCTCGAGGCGCACCTCGTGGCGATCACCGGGTACGGGCAGGCGCGCGACAAGGAGGAGGCGCTCCGCTGCGGTTTCGAGCGCCACCTGACGAAGCCCTTCGACCAGCACACCCTGCTCCAGGTGCTGCGCGAGCTGCGGCCCTGAACGAGGACCGGCTACCGCTCGGACGCCGCGTCTCGATCGCGGCAGGCCTCGCGGAGCGCCTGCACGAGGACGGCGGGGCTGGCGGGCTTGAGCAACGTGCGCGCGACCGAGGCCTGGACGCTCGCCAGCGCCCGGTGGTCGCCCGAGACGGCGATCACCGGAATGCCCGCGAGGAGGGCGTCGGAGCCGAGCTTCGCGACGAGGACCTCGCCGCGCTCCCCCGCGAGCGCGAGGTCGAGGACGACGGCAGAAGGCATGAACCCGTTCGCGAGGAGCTGGTCCACCTCGGCGAGGCTGCGCGCGCACCGTACGTCCGTGAAGCCCTCGAACACCAGCACCTCGTCCAGCGTGCGAAGCGTGTCGAGGTCGTCGTCCACGACGAGCACCCGTGCGCAGGGAGGAGGCGGTGTGACCAAGCGGCGGTCAATCTGACATTGATGGCGAGCGGTCGCCAGGAGGCTGTCCGGACCCCGGGGAAAGGCCGATCCCTCGCCAGGCGTCCCGGGCGCGCAGGGCTCACCTCGTGCTGGGGAGGTTCGCCCCTCAGTGATGGGCGCCGGTCATGTATCGGAGCATGCGGTGCTGGTGCTGCGAGAGACCCACGAGCTCGATGTTGCGACCGTACGTGGACGCGAGCTCCTGCGCGAGCACCGCCACCACGTGGTCCTGGAAGAGGCGCACGTGATGAAAGTGGACGCGAACGCGCCGGCGGGGGGCGACCCGTGAGAGGACCTCCGCGAGCTTCCGCGCCTCGTCCTCGTCGAACACGCCCTGGATCCGGAGCTCCAGCCGCTCCGCGCCGGTGGACGGGTGCTCCTTCATGGTACCGGACGAGGTAGTGCCGTCGGGGCCGAGCCGCAACCGGGTGCGGTGCGTTGAATCGATCGGATCCGCCGGCCGAGCGCCCGGCAGGTCCATCCTGAAGCACCCCCAGCAGGCGGGCCTGGGCGTCCGGCGGCAGCTCGCCGACCTCGTCCAGGAAGATCGGTGCGACCCTCGCCATCACGGCACCACGTCGAAGTGGGCCATCATCCCCGCCGCGTGGTGCTCGAGGATGTGGCAGTGGTACATCCAGCTCCCAGGCCGATCATCCGGCATCCAGGCGATCCGCACCCGACCTCGGGCGGGAACGTTCACCGTGTCCTCCCAGGACGGGAACGGCGGCGGCTCCCCGTTCACCTCGAGCACCTGGAAGAAGAAGCCGTGCAGGTGGAACGGATGGTGGATCGGGGAGCCGTTCACGATGTCCCAGACTTGCAGCTCGCCCACCTTGCACGGCTCCGCCCGATGGTGCGACTCGTCGTTGACGGTGAAGTCCACCCCGTGGGCGCGGCTCAGCTTCCAGCCGAGCCGCACCTCGCGGGTGGGCCGGACAGGTCCGGTGACGAGCGGCGCGATCGGCCGCAGCACCTCCGGGATCGCCGCCGTCGACGGCCGGGCGGGACCGACGCGCAGCATCGCGAACGTCTCCCGCCGCGGGATGCCGAAGGCGCCGCGGTTGAACCGGAGGGACTCGAGGCGCAGCGTCTCCCCCTCGCGGAACGGACCGACGGCGAGGTCCACGCGATCCGCGGGCGCGAGCAGCACCTCGGTGGCGACGAACGGCGTCCCGATGAGCCCGCCGTCCGTCCCCAGGATCCGGAACGGACGCCCGCCGATCGAGAGCCGCACGTACCGCGCGCTCGCGGCGTTCACGAAACGCCAGCGCTCGGTCTGTCCACCCGCGATCTCGAGCACGGGCTCGCGCCGACCGTTCACGAGGCGGGTGTTCCCCTGGCGCCCGTTGTGCCACTCGATCCAGCCCCCGGGCGGCTTGATCCGCCCTCTCCGGTCGAGCGCGACGTCGTCGAGGACGAGGACGCGCTCGGCGTCGAGGTGCGGCTCGTCCGGTCCGCGGACCACGATCGCGCCGTAGAGTCCCCGCTCGAGCTGGACGGTCTCGTGGACGTGCGGGTGGTACCAGAACGTGCCCGCGTCGGGGAGCACGAAACGGTAGGTGAACGTCTCGCCCGGACCCACGGGCCGCTGGACCATCTCGGTGCCGTCCATCGCCGCGGGGACCCGGAGCCCGTGCCAGTGGATCGCCGTGGGCTCGGCGAGCCGGTTGGTCAGCCGCACCTCGAGGACATCGCCGACGCGGGCCTCGATCGTCGGCCCGGGGACCTGGCCGCCGAAGCCCCAGGCGCGGGTGAAGACGCCGGGACGGAAGTTCCACTCGAGCTCGCGCGCCTCGAGGTCCACGTGCACGACGTTCCGCCCGGGCTCCGGCGACGCGGACTCGTATGCCTGCCGGTACGCGGCTTCCCAGCCGGCCGGGGCGACGTGGGCGACGGGTCCGTGTGCGCCGTGCCCGTGCGAACCGTGCCCGGCGTGCGGACCGTGAACGTGCCCCTGCGGGACGTGCTCGTGAGGGTCGGACATGAGGGCTCCCCGAGGAAGGGTGGGCGGGTTCCGTAGCGGAGCCGCCGTGCGGGCGCACATGATCGGTGCGTTTCCCGGAGGGGGCAGCGAGGCGCGCAATGGAGACCGGCACCCAGGCCAGCGACCTGCCGGCCCTTCTCGTCGTCGACTCCTCCCCGGACGATCTCGAGCGCGCGGCGCGTGCGCTCGACCGGCGGTTCGGGGCCGACTACCGGGTGCGGACGGCCCGGACATCGGGCGAGGCGCTGGCGCTGCTGAAGCGCCTCGCGCGCGAAGGGAGGCCGGTCGCGCTCGTGGCGGCGGACGTGGGGCTCGCGGAGCTGGACGGGATCGAGCTGCTCCGGCGCGCGCACGCGCTCCACCGCGGCGCCGGCCGCGCGGTGTTCGTGCCGATGGGCGACGCGCCGGGCATGAACGGCGCGATGGCCCCCGTCCTGCGGGCCTCCGCCCTCGGCCAGATCGACGTCTCGATCCTCAAGGGTTGGGTCTCTCCCGAGGAGTGGCTCTATCCGCTGGTGCAGGAGCAGCTCAGCGCGTGGGCGATCGCGCATCGCCCCCGCCACGAGCACGTCCGGATCGTCGGGGAGCGGCGGTCGCCGCGCTGCCACGAGCTCCGGGACCTCATGACCCGCAACACCGTGCCGTTCGGGTTCCACGCCGCCGACGCGCCGGAGGGCCGAAGCCTCCTCGCCGAGCACGGCCTCGACGGAACACGCCTGCCGGTGGTGATCTTCTTCGACGGCAGGGTGCTCGTCGATCCCGACGATCGTACGCTCGCCGGGACCTTCGGCGTCCGCACGCGGCCCGAGCCCGGCCGCTGCGACGTCGCCGTCGTCGGCGCGGGGCCGGCAGGGCTGGCGGCGGCGGTGTACGGCGCGTCGGAGGGGCTCTCGACCGTGGTCGTCGAGGCGACGGCGCTCGGGGGGCAAGCCGGCTCGAGCTCCCGCATCCGCAACTACCTCGGCTTCCCCCGCGGGCTCAGCGGGACCGACCTGGCGGCGCGCGCGTACGAGCAGGCGCGGGTGTTCGGCGCGGAGTTCGTCTTCACCCAGCGGGCCACCGGGATCGCGGCGCGCGGCGAGGACCGGGTGATCTCCCTGGCCGACGGAACGGAGGCGATCGCGCGGGCGGTCGTGATCGCCACCGGCGTCACCTACCGGCGGCTGGGCATCCCGGCCCTGGACGCGCTCGTGGGCATGGGCGTGTTCTACGGCGCGGCCGCGGCAGAGGCACGCGCGCTCGACGGAGCGCGCGCCGTGGTCGTCGGGGCCGGGAACTCCGCCGGCCAGGCCGCGCTGCACCTCGCCCGGCACGCCGCCGGCGTGACCGTGCTCGCCCGCGGCGCTTCGCTCGCGGAGAGCATGTCCGACTACCTGATCCAGGAGCTCGCGGTGAACCCCCGCATCCAGGTCCGGCTTCGGGCCCGCGCCGTCGATGCGCGAGGCGACGGCCGCCTCGAGGCGGTGGTGGTGGAGGACGCACCGACGGGGCGGCGCGAGGAGCTCCCCGCCGCGGCGGTCTTCGTCCTCATCGGCGCCGAGCCCCGGACCGACTGGCTCGGCGAGGCCGTGCAGCGCGATGACGCGGGGTACGTATCCACCGGCCGTGACGTCTCGGCGGGGCGATGGCCGCTCGCGCGTCCTCCCATGCTGCTCGAGACGAGCTGTCCGGGGG
>JAEZXM010000530.1 GCA_023419875.1 Pseudomonadota bacterium
GGCGTGGACCGTGAGGAGCCTCGCCCCCGTGCGGGCCGCGCTCCGGGCAGCGCCCTCGACCGTGGTCGGGATGTCGTGCAGTTTCAGGTCCAGGAACACCGGCAGGCCGAGCGCGGCGACGGCCCGGACCGCCGGCGGCCCCTCGGCGAGGAACAGCTCGAGGCCGACCTTGAGCATCCCCACGTGCGGCGCGACCCGCCGCGCGAACCGCTCCGCCTCGCCGAGCGTCTGGAAGTCGAGCGCGGCGCAGATCCGATCCGAAGGGTTCATGCTCTCCCCATCTGGATCCGCCCCACCTCGCGGAGCAACAGGTCCGCCTCGCCGCGCGGCATGCAGTTCTTCACCTCGAAGAGCGCGAAGGCGAGGAGGTCCTCGAGCGCCTCGAGCGCGCGGGCGCGGGCCGCGGCGCCCTTGAAGCCGCCGCCCGCCAGCACGTTGTCGAGGACCTTCGAGACCTCGATGTCGCCGTCGGCCGCGAAGCGCACGTCCTGGAACACGGCCCGGTTCCGCGCAGGCAGGCGCTGGAAGTAGCTGTTGAGCCGCGCGGAGGCGTCGGCGTGCCCCGAGATGCCTTCGTGCACGCGCTGGAGCATCCTGCGGTAGGTCTCGAAGGGCCCGCCGGCCGGCGCCGGCGTGTCCTCCAGCTCCGGCAGCTCGTCCTGGGCCTGCTTCGCCCCTGGGACGATCGCCCCCTCCCGCGCCAGCTCCGCCGCGATCTCGAAGGCCCGGAGCTGGCCGAGGCCCGCCTCCAGCGCCGCGGCGACGAGATCGCGCCGCCCGTCGAACGCGTCGAGCAGCGCGCGCTCGTCGGGATCGAGCGGGAGCGCGGGCGGCTTGCCCTGACCCCTCGTCCACACGCTCCGCCGCCCGCCCAGCCCCGCCGCGAGCGCGTCGAGCCGCTCCACCCGCCGCATGCCCTCGAGCAGGAGGTCGCGCGTCCGCTCCGCGAGCTTCACCGCGTTCCGCTCGTCGGCCGCGCCCTCCAGGAAGGCGAAGGTGCCCTCGGTCTCCACGAAGGCGTTGAAGAGGATCTCCTTCACTTGCAGCGAGATGCCCTCGTAGAGCTGTCCGGCCGTGAGCACCCCCTCGTCCACCAGCACCTGCCCGAGCGGGCGGCCGCCCTTGACGAGCCGGCTGCAACGCTCCAGGTCCTTGGCCGGGACGATGTCCGCCCGCCGGAGCACCGGGCCGAGGCGGTCGGCGCGGTCCGAGGAGGAGGCGAAGACGATCCGGCCGTCGCGGAAGTAGATGCTCTTGCGGCGCAGGCGCGACGGATCCGGCGCGGCCCCGCCCTGCCCCTCGCCGAACGCGAGCAGGAGGACGCCGGTCTTGAGCGAGGTGAAGACGAACTGCACCACCTCGGCCACCGTGAGGGCCGCGAGGGATCCCGCGAACCAGGCCGCCGGCTCGTCGCCGCGCTCCGGCAGGAGCAGCGCGAACGCGCCGCGCGCCGAGATGAGCTGGCCCTCGCCGCCGCCGGCGAGCCCGAGCGCGTCCGCCTCCGCCGCGGGGAGCACGACCTCGCCTTCGGGACCCGTCCCGATCCGGATGCGCATCGGCTACCTCCCTGCGGCGTTCCCCGCCCGCACCAGCTCCGCGGCCTTGCGAGGCACCTCCGCCAGCGGCACCAGCTCCACCGCCCCGCCCGCCCGGAGCTTCCACTCCGCGTTCCCGCCGGCGAGGCCCTTCTTGCCGATCGCGATCCGGAGCGGGACGCCCACGAGGTCGGCGTCCTTGAACTTCACGCCGGCGCGCTCGTCGCGGTCGTCGTAGAGCACCTCGATTCCCGCCTCGGCGAGCGCCGCCACGAGCTCGTCGGCCGCCTTCTTGAGCTCCGGCTCGGGGCCCAGGGTGAGCACGGTCGCGTGGAAGGGGGCGATCGACATCGGCCAGCGGATCCCGTTCTCGTCGTGGTGCAGCTCGATGGCCGCCGCCAGGATCCGCTCCACCCCGATGCCGTAGCTCCCCATCACGATCGGCACCTGGTTCCCCGCCGCGTCGAGCACCGTCGCCTGCATCGACACCGAGTACTTGGTCCCGAGCTTGAAGATGTGGCCCACCTCGAGCGCCTTGTAGACGTCGAGGACGCCGTCGCAGCGCGGACAGCCCTCGCCCGCCTTCACCGTCCGGAGATCTGCGAGGGTGGCGCCGTGGGCGAGGAGGTCGCGCTTCACGTCCACGCCCTTCACGTGGAAGCCGTCCTCGTTGGCGCCGGTGACCATGTCCCTGCGGTCGGCGAGTGAGGGATCGACGAGCACCCGCGCCTTCGTGAACCGGACCGCGCCGAGCGACCCCGCCTGCGCGCCCATCAGCGGCGGGATCTCCTGCGCGTGCGCCGGCCGGACGGCGACGGCGCCGGTCGCGGTCTGGAGCTTCGCCTCGTTGAGCTCCTGGTCGCCGCGCACCACCGCGATCACGGGCTTCTCGTCCGCCACGTAGACGAGCGTCTTGAGCTGGCGGCGCGCCGGCACCGAGAAGGGCGCCTTCTCGAGCGCCTCGATGGTGACGACGCCCGGCGTCGGGAACTTCTCCGGCGCGGCGAGGCCGGCGCCGTCCGGCTCGGGCGCGAGGCGCGACGTGGCGGTCTCGGTGTTGGCGGCGTAGCGGCACTTCGGGCAGGCGGCGACGAGGTCCTCGCCCGCGTCCGTCCGCACCATGAACTCGGACGACTCGCTCCCGCCCATCGACCCGGAGTGCGCCTGCACGGCCACGAACTCGAGCCCGCACCGGGAGAAGATGCGCTCGTACGCCTTCCGCTGGTCCTCGTAGCGGAGGTCGAGGCCCGCCCGGTCCACGTCGAACGAGTAGGCGTCCTTCATCGTGAACTGCCGGACGCGGAGGAGGCCGGACTTGGGGCGCGGCTCGTCGCGGAACTTGGTCTGGATCTGGTACCAGACCTGCGGGAGCTGCCGGTAGCTGCGCAGCTCGGCCCGCGCGATCGCGGTGAAGATCTCCTCGTGCGTCATGCCCAGGCAGTAGTCGCCGCCCTTGCGGTCCTTCAGGCGGAACATGTTCTCGCCCATGACCTCCCAGCGGCCCGACTCCTTCCAGATCTCGGCGGGGTGGAGCGCGGGCAGGTGGAACTCCTGCGCGCCGATCGCGTCCATCTCCTCGCGGACGATGGCCTCGATCTTCGCGAGCGAGCGCCTCGCGAGCGGCAGGTAGTCGTAGATCCCCGCCCCGAGCTGGCGGATGAAGCCGGCGCGGACGAGCAGCTTGTGGCTCGCGACCTGGGCGTCGGCGGGCGCCTCCTTGAGCGTGGGGATGAAGGCCTGGCTGGAACGGACGATTCGCACCATGGGCGAGGCTTATACCATCATACGAAGGCCCCGCCCCGGGCTGCGAAGCCCTCGCCCCGCTCAGCCCGACAGCAGGGCCAGGGCCGCGCCCGCCTCGATCCGCGCCGGCTCCCGGGGGAGGCGCGCCAGGGAGAACCCGGC
>JAEZXM010000587.1 GCA_023419875.1 Pseudomonadota bacterium
GAGCACCGCGTCGCGTGCCCGCGCCAGCTCCGCCCGGCCTCCGAACCCCTGCGGGTCGGGCTCGGACGCATCGAGCCGGCAGCGGTCCGAGAGGTCGTCCACCCGCTGTTCCCAGTCGCGCGCCCAAGCCTCCCAGCGCGGGATGGCCTCCCCGCTTCCCATCTCGTCCCCCAGCCGCCAGGCCCTGGCGTTCTGCTCCCTGTGGAGCCCCTCGAGCTCGGAGACGCAGACCCGCAGGATCGCGCGGGTGGGCAGCTTGCCCGTCTGCGGCGGGCGGTGCGGGCCGCGGAGGTTCTGCACGATGCTGGAGAGGAGGACCACCAGCCCGAGGACGACGGCGCCGAAGTACAGCACCCAGAGGGCGGTGCGGAAAGGTCGATAGCGTGGATCCCGCGGTGGCACGGCCGGCGAATGTGCCACGTGCCGGGGTCGGGCGCCACGTCTCCCGTGCCGCGTGTGGTCCGCTCGAGTGTCGAGAGATCTCGGGGCGCCGAGGATCAGGCGCGCGTCGGGTGCTCGTCCGAGCAGAGGACGCCGAGGAACGTGCAGGGCTCCCGCCGGACCACGGCGCGAAGGCAGCGGATGTACACGCTCGGCCCCCACAGCCGGAGGATCGTCAGCGAGTGGATGAGGACATCCTTGCCTGTGATCGCGCCACGCACGGCTCGACTTCGTTGCATCGGTCGTGCCTCGCCCGCCCACGAGGCTGTTTTCGATGAGTCTGCGAGCGAAGGCTGTTTCGCGGCAGGCGGCCGAAAGCCTGCGCCGGAACTTCTTACCAACCGCACCTCGCCAACTCCTACAGGCCGCCCCCTGGAAGGGTGATCCGAAGATGAAAGAATCATCCTGATGGCGATGGAAACCGGATTCCGTTCAGTCCCGGCGGTGTGCCAGGCCACGGGCGGCAGGCCTCACGAGCCACACGCGCAGTGCAGGACGGACATCGTGCCGCCCGCTCCTCCCGCCCGGAGGTCGGGGGTGCGGGCGACCGCGTGGGTCGGGCTGCGTGGACGGTTTGCGTGGACGGTTTGCGTCGCTGTCGCCGCGGCGACGCGCCTCGCTCAGCGCCGGTCGACCCTTTTCTCCAGCTCCGCGAGCGGGATCTCGAAGACCACCGGTCGGCCGTGCGGGCACCGCGCCTTGAAGTCCACCTCGTCGAGGCCGTCGAGGAGCGCCCGGACCTCCTCGGGCGCGACCTCCTGATTCGCGCGAACTGCGGCGTGGCAGGCCATCGTGGCCAGCACCCCGTGGAACGCCTCCTCGATCGCCCCGCCGCGCTCCACCTCGGAGAGCTGACCGGCCAGATCGGCGAGGAGCGCCGGGAGGTCCACGCCCGAGAGAAGCGCGGGCGCCCCCTTCACCGCGAAGCTGTCGCCCCCGAACGGCTCGACCTCCAGCCCGACGCGGGCGAGCTCGGCCCGCCCCGCCTCGAGCGCACGCGCGATCGCCGGGGCGAGGGTCAGGACCTGGGGCAGGAGGTACGGCTGCACGGCGAGGCTCCGTCCCCGGAAGGCCGCCCGGAGCCTCTGGAACAGAACGCGCTCGTGGCTGGCGTGCTGGTCGATGACGACCAGCGTGCCGCCCGGCCCCTCGCACAGGAGGTACGTCCGCGCGTGCTGGCCGATGTAGCGGAGGCGGCCGAAGTACCCGAGCTGCGCCGCGGGGTCGCCGCCCGCGGCCGGGAAGACCAGCGCCGGACCCTCGTCCGGCGGGAGCAGCGTCGCTCCGCTCTCCGCGGGCGGCAGCCCCTCACGCGCGACCGCGAGCACCTCGGCCGCGCGGAACGCGTCCCAGGGGCTCGAGCCGTCGCCTCCCGTCGTCTGGCCCCGGCCGGCTCCAGCAGTGACCGCGGACCGGCTTCCCAGCCACGGTGCGGTGCGGAGCGCGCCGGCCACCGCGTGGAAGACGGCGTCGTACGCCTCGCGTGCGTCCGCGAACCGAACCTCGAGCTTCTGCGGGTGGACGTTCACGTCGACCCGGCCGAGCGGCAGCGAGAGGCGGAGCACGCCCACGGGGTGGCGGCCCGGGGGCAGCGTCCCCGCGAACGCCCGCAGGACCGCGTGGGCCGCGCCACGGTCGCGCACGTACCGGCCGTTCACGAGCAGGTAGAGGCCGCGCCCGGTGGGCTCGGAGTGATCGGGTGAACAGAGGAGGCCGTGGACGTGGACGTCGCCGCGGCGCCCGTCCACCGGGACGAGGTGGCGCGCGGCCTCGCGCCCGAGCGCGTGCGCCGCACGCTCGAGGAGCTCCTCCCCCGGCCGCGCGGCGAGGACCACCCGCCCGCCGGAGCGGACCGTGAATCCCACGTCCGGCCGGCCCAGCGCCGTCCGGACCACCGCCTCGGTGAGGTGCCCCGCCTCCGTCGCCGCCGCCCGCATGAACTTCCGCCGGGCGGGCGTGTTGAAGAACAGGTCCCGCACCTCGACGGACGTGCCCCGGGTCCGCGCGGCGGGCCCCGCCTCGACGACGGCGCCGCCTTCCACCACGACGCGGGTCCCTGCTCCGTCCTCGGAGGCGGAGGTGTCCAGGCGGAAGCGTGAGACCGACGCGATGGCGGGAAGGGCTTCACCCCGGAACCCCATGGTCGCGATCGAGGCGAGCCCTTCGGCATCCCGCAGCTTCGACGTCGCATGCCGCTCCAGCGCGAGCCGGGCGTCGTCAGCCCCCATTCCGGTTCCGTCGTCGGCGACGCGGACGAGGGCGAGCCCCCCCTCCTCGAACTCCACCGTGATCGCCGTCGCCGCGGCGTCGAGCGCGTTCTCGACGAGCTCCTTCGCCACCGAAGCCGGCCGCTCCACGACCTCCCCGGCGGCGATCTGGTTCACGAGCCCGGGCGGGAGCACCTGGATGCGAGGCATGGGGTGAGGTTGGTAACACGGGAGAAGCCGACTGCCCATCCGGCAAGGTCTCGGACCACGGGCTTCAGCGCCTCAGGAAGCGCACAGGCGCGATGCCTGAGGCCCTTCGGCACCCTCCCTCCCTTATGACCCTTTGACGCCCGCCGGGGGTCGCGTCTAGTAGGGGTCCATGGCGGCTCCCCGAAAGCGGGCGAAGGCGGGTCGCGCGCGGGCTGGGAGGGTTCGGCGGAAGCAAGCGCCGACGCCTCGCGCCGCGTTGGGCAAGGCCCCGGCGTCCCGCGGAGCCGCGCCGAGGGCGATCGTCGCGCCGCCCCCGCGGCCGATCCCGGAGCCCGTGTCGCCAGAGGTGGAGGCCCCTGCCGCGCCGATGCCGCCCGCCCGCGCCGAGAGCACCCCTGCCCGGCTCGCCTCGGTCGAACGTACGATCGAGGCCGCGATCGAGGGCGTCGAGGAGCGGCTCCTGGGGCTGGCGTCGCGCGTCGGGCTCAGCGAGACTCCCGAGGTCCTGGGCGCGGTCACGGGGCTTCTTCCGAAGCTCCAGTCCGGCATCGCGGCCGCGCTCGACCTCGTCCGGCTCCTCGAGCCCCCGGAGCGGCTGGACAAGTACGGGATGGACGCGCGCTTCAGCGAGCGGTTCGCGCCGCTGACCGATCTTCTCTACGCGAGCTGGTGGCGGACGGTCGTCCGCGGGGCGGAGCACGTGCCGGCGAGCGGGCCGGCCATCGTGGTCGCGAACCATGCCGGCGTGGTTCCCTGGGACGCGCTCGTGCTGCGCGAGGCGATGCGGCGCGACCATCCGGCGCATCGGACGCTGCGCCCGCTGCTCGACGACCGAGAATGCGATCTCCCCGTGGTCGGACCGATGTTCGTCCGGCTCGGCGCGGTGCGCGCGAGCCCGCAGGCGGCCGAGGCCCTCCTGGCCGAGGGCCTGCTCGTGGGCGTGTTCCCCGAGGGAAGCGCGGGTGCCCGCAAACCGTGGCGGGAGCGGTATCGGCTCCAGCGGTTCGGGCGGGGCGGGGTCGTGAAGCTCGCGCTCCGGACCGGCGCGCCGATCGTCCCGTGCGCCATCGTCGGCAGCGAGGAGGCGTCCCCCGGAATCTCACGAGCCGGCTGGCTCGCCGAGCGCCTGGGCGTCCCGCTCATCGGCAAGGGCGCCGCCCTCCGGTTCGGCGCCGCCGCAGCCCTCCCGCTCCCGTCGCGCTGGTCGCTTCGGCTCGGGCCGCCGGTCCCGCTCGACGGTCACCGCCCCGATGCTTCCCAGGACTCCTCGACGGTGAACGTCCTCACCGAGCGCGTGCGCGCGACCCTGCAGGCCATGCTGGAGGAGGACCTGGCCGCTCGGGGTTCCGTCTTCCTCTGATCGGCACCACCCTTCGAGCGAGGGACGCATCCGGGGTACGGGTGACACCCGGGCGTCCAATCTCGGAGAAGTGGCATGCTGGAGACCTCGGCCCACGAGCGCGGCGATCTCGAGCGGGAGCGGTTCATCCGGCTCATGGCCGAGGCGCTGCCGCTGGCCGGCTACTCCGGCGTGCAGGCCGATCTGCCGGGGTGGGAAGCGCCGGAGTTCGTGCACGGCGCCGTGCGCGATCATCGACCGAGCATCTTCTGCGACTCCCCCTGCCCCGTGTACTTCGACGTCCTGCCGCCCGGCCGCATCTCCCTCGAGGAGGTCGCGAGCCGATGGCAGCTCTTCGCGTCGGCCGCCGAGCTCTCGCACGGGCAGTTCCACGTCATCATCCCGCGGTGGGTTGCAGGGCGGGACGGCCGGCAGCTCGCCAAGCAGATCGCCGAGATCGTCGGCGTCCGCATCGGCTACATCTGGGCGGTCTGATCCGTCGCCGATCGTGCGCCCGCGTCCGAGCGCTTCACGGGGCTTCGCCCCCGTCGTCCTCGGCCGGCACGACCGAGATCAGCTTCAGGAACGTGGCCAGCTCCTCGACCCGCTCCGGAGCGAGCGGCCCGACGTTCGGCGTGGAGGCGCCCGGGTGTCCGGCGAGCAGCTCGGTCAGGCGTTTCGGATCGGTGAACGGTCCGCCCTTCGCGAGCCCGGGCCCGTTTGCGCCGCCGACGCCTCGGATCTCGTGACAACCGATGCACCTCGCCGCGAACGTCCGGGCGCCCGCGAGCGCTCCGCGCGGCGCTCCCTCGGGAATGCGGATCGCCCGACCGTAGACGAGGTGCCACGCGACGAAGTCGATCCGCACGACCCGCCGGACCCACCACGACGGGGCCCGCGGATCGCTCGTCAACCCGTGGTGTCGGACGTTGGGCCAGGCCAGCATCCGCGCGTCCGCCGCTCCGCCGTCGACGCGCGCCGCGAGCACCGGGCGGTGCTGGCGCACGACGGACAGGGGGATCGGGATCGCCGCCCCCTCGGCCGAGCGGACGACCACGGTGTCGGCTCCCTTCTCGAGCTCGACCCGCTCGCCGAGCGCCGCGATCGAAAGCCCCTGGTAGAGCGCGAGCTGGCCCGTCCTCGGGTCCACGCCGTGAAGCTCGCCTTGCGGGAGCGCCGCGAGATCGGCCTCCCCGAGCCGGAACGGCCCGCCCTCCACGTCGCCGCCCACCTCCAGCGCGACCGGGCCGGAGGTGTTGGGCAGCCGCGACCCCGACGAGCAAGCCAGGCCCGCCGCCAGCGCCAGGAAGATCCCACGAACCTCGTTTCTCGCCATGCGCTCCTCGATCTCACGGGGCGTGCCGCCCCGCCTCAGGAGCAAAGCTCCTGGGGCCCCACCCCTGCTCCGCGGGACCCTGCGCCGTGCTCGCCGCTTCGCGGCTGCGCGCGGCTGCCCCGCGCCAAGGGGATGCGAAGCATACCCGTCTCGGTTGACGGGCTGCGCCCAGCCCAGCTTCGCTGGGCCCCCCTCCCTGCGTCCTCCCATTCCGAATCGTGATCACTCCCCGATGATCGCCTATTCTTGCCCCGAACTCGCCAGGGAGAGAGAGATGCCGCGCGCCTTCATCGGGTCCATCGAGTGCCAGGTCGTCGTCGATCGCGATCTCGGCGAAACCTGGGCGGTCACCGTGACGCCCCCGCCCGTGAACGGTGTCCCCTCCCCCCCGCACGTGGTGAAGCTCCAGGGTAACGACAAGGAGTCGATCACGCGCGGCGCGCTGGAGATCCTCCAGAAGGCGGGGCGCATCGACCGGTTCGAGACCTGATCGGTCCCGGGACGGGATCGGAAAAAGCTACCAGGGTTCGGGGATTTCACCGCCGGGGCGGGGCGTGGTACATGCCCCGAAGGGCGAGAGCCTCGCATGGGCAACCGCGATCCCTCCCAGTGGCCGCCAGGCGGCGAACCCGAGGGCGACTCCATCGCCGGACAGCTCGCCTCCCGGTTCGAGAAGGTCCCTCCCTCCCCCGGAGACGCCCTCGACTGGGCGGCGATCGCGGCGCGATACGAACGCGAGGCGGTCGCGCTCGGCGACCGCCCCGGCGCGGCGGAGCTCCTGTTCGAGGCGGGCCGCGTCTTCGAGGAGCGGCTCGGCGATGGGCCCGGCGCGCTGGAGTTCTATCGCCGCGCGTTCGCGGCCGGCCCGCAGTTCCTCCCCAACCTGCGCGCGCTCCGGCGCCTCGCAGAGGAGCGCGGGGACACCGCGCTCGCGGCCGAGGCCCTCGCCGCCGAGGCGAAGCTCGCCGAGACCCCCGCGGCCCGCGCCGCCCTGAACGAGACGCGCGCGCAGCTCCTCGGACCGGGAGATGCCGCGGCGGAGAGCACGGCGCGAGACGCTCCACAGCACACCGCGCTCGCCCTCGCCCAGGAGGAGGCCGAGGTCGCAGCGCGGTCGGGGGACGAAGCCGCCCTCCTCGCCGCGTACCAGCGCTGCGCCGACCGCACCGACGACGCGCGCCTCGCTGCCCACTACCTCGTCGCCGCATCCGGCGTCGCCGCCGAGGGCCTCCGCGACCTGCCCCGGGCCGCGGAGCTCGCGCAGGCGGCCTTCGCTCGCTGCCCCGAGGACGCGCTCGTCCGCGGAGCGGCGCGGCTGCACGCCTCGCGTTCCGGCGACCTCCTCGGGCTCGCAGAGGTGCTCCGGGCGGATGCGGCCCACACCTCCGACGCGGAGGCGGCCCGGGCCCACCTCGAGCTCGCCCGTGTGGAGGAGCGGCTCGGCCACGGCGACACCGCGGTGGCCGCGCTGGAGCAGGCCTGGATGCTCGCCCCCGACGACCCCCGGGTTATCACCGAGCTCGCGCGCCTGCGCGAGGCCCGACGCGAGTGGTCTGCCGCCGCGGACGCCCTCGACGCGCTGGCCGCCTCCCACGTCGCCCACGGCAGCCCGGGCCACCGGCTCGAGGCGATCGCCGCGAAGCTGCGGCGCATCGAGATCGCGGAGGTCCATCTCGGACTTCCCGAGGAGGCCAAGCGGAGCTGCCGCGAGGTGCTGGAGCTCGATCCCGGACAGCGCAAGGCGCTCGCGACCCTGGGCCGGCTCTGCGCGGCCGAGGGAGACTGGGCCGGCGTGCTGGCCGCGTTCCGCGCCGAGGCCGAGGCCGCGCGTGACCCGAGGGAGCGGGCGCAGCGCACCTTCAAGGCGGCCCAGGTGCTGGACGAACGCCTCGGAAATCCGGCCGAGGCTGCGCTCGCGTACCGGGCGGCGCTCGCGCAGGACCCCGACCTCATCGCCGCGCGCAACGCCCTCGAGCGGCTGCTGGAGCGCGAGGGCCGCTGGGAGGAGCTCTGCCACCTCGTGGAGGACGAGCTCGCCCCGGGCGCGCCGCCGGCCGAGGAGGTCGACGCTCTCTTCCGCCTCGCGCGCCTCGACGAGGAGCGGCGCGGCGACCTCACCTCCGCCGCGGTCCGCTACCGGCGCATCCTCGAGGTCGAGCCCGGGAACCCCGCCGCCCTGCGGGCGCTGCGGCACACGCTCGAGCGGACCGGCGCCGCGGCAGAGCTCGCCGAGGTGCTCCGCTACGAGGCGAGCCGTGCCAACCCGCGCCGCAGGCTCGCGCTGCTCCAGCGGAGGGCGGAGGTCCTCGAGGAGCAGGCGGGCGACGTCGCCGGGGCGGTCGAGGCCTGGGAGCAGATCCGGCTGCTCGAGCCGGAGCACCTCCCCGCCCTGCGCGCCCTGGGCCGCCTGCACGCCGCCGCCGCTCGATGGGATGCGGTCGCGGCGCTCTTCCGCGCGCAGGCCGACGCGGTGCGCGACCCGAGCCAGGCGGCGGACCTCCTGCTGCGGGCCGCCGAGGTGGCGGAGCGCCAGACCGGCGACGCGGACACGGCGGCGGCGCTCTACCGTGAGGTCCTCACCCTGCAGCCGGCCCATCTGCCCGCGCTCCAGTCCCTCTCGCGTCTCCACCGGGCCGCCGGGGAACATGAGGCGCTCGCGGACGCGCTCGCTGCGCTCGCCTCCCTGCGCGAGGCTCCGGCCGAGCGCGCCGCGGCGCTCGCGGAACTCGGGGAGCTCTGCGAGGAACGGCTCCGCGATCGGGCGCGCGCGCTCGAGGCGTACGAGGACGCGCTGCGGGCGGACCCGGCTTGCGTCGCGGCGCTGCGCGCCGCCGAGCGGCTCTACCTCGATCTCGACCGCGGAGAGGCGCTCGAGGCGCTGCGGGCGGGGGCGCTCGACGACGCCGGAGCCCACGACCGGGCCGAGCGGCTGTTCCGGCTCGCGTGGCAACAGGCCGACCGCAACCGGAGGTCCCCCGCCGCCCTCGCCGCCGCGGACGCGCTCGCGAGCACCCTGCCCGGCAGCATCGCGCCGGCGATCCTGCAGCTCCGGATCGGCGACGAGAGCCGCCGCGAACGCGCGCTGGCCGCCCTGTCCGCCGCCCCGAAGCAGGAGGAGCCGCAAGGCGAAGGGCTGCTCCCGGACGGCGCCGCCGCGCCCGCGCCCGTCGCGGCATCCGACGTGGACGTGGACGAGGGGTCGGATCAGGAACGGCTGGCCCGGATCAGCGAGGATCGGATGCGGGCCGCCGCCGACCCGGGTTCCCGCGCCGCGTGGGCGGTGCAGGCGGGCGAGGCATGGGAGCGCGCCGGCGAGACCGACCGTGCCCTGGCGGCGTACCAGGAGGCGCTCTCCGCCGCCCCCGCCCACCTCCCCGCCCTGCGCAACGCGCGGAACCTCTTCGCTCACCGGCGGGACTGGGGCGCGGTGCGGGCCACCTTGCAGGCGGAGGGCGGCACCCTCCTCGACGGCCACGAGGCGGCCGCCGCGTGGCGCGAGGCCGGCGCCATCGCCGAGCAGTGGTTCGGCGACGTGGAGGGCGCGGTGCTGGACTACCGGGCGGCGCTGGAGCGCGATCCCTCCGATCCCGTGGCGCTCACCCGCGTCGAGGCGCTGCTTGCCGAGCACGGGCGGTCGCAGCTCGCCGAGGTACACGCGGCCCGCGCCCGGGCGGAGCGAGACCCCGGCCGCTCGGCCGAGGCGTGGCTCGCGGCGGCCCGTGCCGCCCAGGAAGCTCAGGAGGATCGGCGCGCCGCCCTCGCCCACCTCGACGAGGCGCTGGCGCGCCGGCCCGACCTGGCCGCCGCCCTGGAGCTCCGGGCTCGGCTGCGCGCCCAGAGCGGCCAGCCGTCCCTCGCGTTCGACGATCTCGAGC
>JAEZXM010000001.1 GCA_023419875.1 Pseudomonadota bacterium
CGACGTCTGGCCGCGCGGGCCGCGGTCCCCCCCCCCCCGGGGAACGTTGTGCTCCGCGTCGGCCAGGCAATTCGCGGCGGTCGCTCGATCGCCACGATGAAGGAGCGGCCATGGAAGGGCACGTACACGACCGATCGAGCTCGACCCGGAGTCCCTGGCGCCTGCCGCTCTGGCTCGCGTGCGTCGGGTTCCTCGGCATCGGCTCGTTCTATCTTCTGACCGAGCACCGCGCGCACACCCTCGGCGCGCTGCCGTATGTGCTCCTGCTGCTCTGCCCGGCGCTCCACTTTCTCATGCACGGCCGGCACGGCCGGCACGGGCACGGCGAGCACCGTGAGCCCGGGGACCGCCCCGGAGGCCGCCCATGAACCACGAATCCGGCTCTGCACCGGCGTACGGGCTCTGGACGCTGGTGGCGATCAACTCGCTCTTCTTCATCCTGTTCGCGTTCAGCTTCTTCAAGCCCTCCTCGAAGCGCGACTGGCGCACGCTGGGAGGCTTCTCGGCGTTCGTGGTGGCGCTCTTCGTCGAGATGTACGGGTTCCCGCTCACCGTGTACCTGCTCTCGGGCTGGCTCGCGGAGCGGCTCCCCGGCACCGAGCTCTTCGGCCACGACGCGGGGCACCTCTGGTACACGCTTCTCGGCTTCGAGGGGAATCCGCACCTCAACCCCGTCCACCTTGCGAGCAATGTCCTCATCGTCTTCGGGTTCATCCTGCTCGCGAGCGCCTGGCCCGTCCTGCACCGCGCCCAGGCCGAGGGACGCCTGGCCGTCGAGGGGCCGTATGCGCGCGTCCGTCACCCACAGTACGTCGCCTTCCTCGTGGTCATGGTCGGGTTCCTCCTCCAGTGGCCGACCCTGCCGACGGTGGTCATGTTCCCCATCCTGGCGGTCGTCTACGTCCGGCTGGCGCGGCGCGAGGAGCGGCAGGCGGCCGCCCATTTCGGCGAAGCCTGGACCCAGTACGCGCGGGCGACGCCGGGCTGGTTCCCTCGTCTTCGTCGTGCGCGCAACGCGCGCGTTCAATCCCCGAGCCGCTGAGCGGAGGCCTCGTGTCCGACTACGCCAAGATCACCGCCCTCATCCGTGTCGAGTGCCTCGCGACGGTGGAGCGAGCGCTGAAGGACCATGGCGTCTCTGGAGTGTCCATCTCGCGGGTGAAGGGATACGGCGAGTACACCGACTTCTTCTCGCACGACTGGATGAGCACGCACGCGCGGATGGAGGTGATCACGGACGCTGCCCGCGCGACCGACCTCGTAGGGGTCATCCTCGATGCCGCCTGCAGCGGCACCAAGGGGGACGGCCTGGTGGCCGTCGCGCCCATCGACCGGGTGTGGCGAGTTCGCACGAAGACCGTCGTGCCACCGTCGGAGCTGTGAAGTTTGCAGCGCTCGTCACGAGCGGCGCGGAGCCCATGCCCCGCGCCGCCCGGGCCGGTCACTGAACGTTGAGCACCGCGAAGTTCATCCCCATCCCGCACGCGACCCGCACCTTGCCGGTCGCCTTGGGCGTGATGTCGATGTTCACGGTCTTGTTGAGGGGGATCGCCTGGTTGATGCCGTAGTCCCTCACGACCACGTGCGTGATGCAGGTGGAGTTGGTCGTCCGGGTGATGGCGATGCGAAGCGGCTCGCCCTGCTTCGCCGGGATCGCCATCGGCGACACCCCGTCGTCCGAGATCGTCATCTGAACGACGGTCGGTGACTTGGCGGGCGCTGCCTTCGCGGACACCTTGGTCATGGCGCCGTGGTCGTGTGCGGCGGTACCGACGGACGGGAGGGTGATGGCCGCCGCGCTCAAGGCGCCGGCGGTCAGGAAGGTGAGGGTCCACTTTCGCATGTGACTCGTTCTCCATGTGGTGTGCGCTCTCGCATCGGGCGCGCGGTTCGCGCGACGAGAAGCATGGAGCGTGCCGGCGGCAGGGCGCACGACGCGGGGGAATCTCGCGCGAGATCGAGGTCCCGAGAACCCTTGAATCGACCGGACGGGCGACACAGTAACCGTGAGCATCACGATCGCGTGCTCGCTCAGTGTCCCTTGAAGTCGTCCGCCCGAACCCCGTACCGCTTCAGAAGCCGGTGCAAGCTCTCGCGCTCCATCCCGGCGCGCTCCGCGGCGTGAGTGACATGACCGTGGAACTCGCGCAGGAGCGCGACGAGGTAACCCCGGGAAGCCCGATCGCGGGCCTGGTCCACGACCTCCCGGTACGGCATCCGGACGGCCATCTCGCTGGGGAGCGCCTCGGGCTTCGCATCACGGATGTCCGGGGGCAAGTCCTGGACGCCGATCCGATCTCCCGTCGACACCGCGACCGCTCGTGCGACGGCGTTCTCGAGTTCGCGGACGTTCCCCGCCCAGGAGTAGCTCACCAGCGTGCGAAGAGCCTCGTCGTCGAAGCCGGCCAGATCCTTTCCCAGCGCCAATGCGTGCTTCTCGAGGAGGTGGGCCGCGAGCAGCGGCAGGTCGTCTCGCCGGTCGCGCAGGGGAGGCAGGACGATGGGAAAGACGTTGAGCCGGTAGAAGAGGTCCTCGCGAAAACGTCCGGCCGCGACCTCGGCCCGGAGGTCGCGGTGGGTGGCTGCGACGAGGCGCACGTCCACGTGCACCGCCGCGTTGTCGCCCACCCTCCGGATCTCCTTCTCCTGCAGCGCCCGGTTCAGCTTCACCTGCACCGGCAGCGGCAGGTCGCCGATCTCGTCGAGGAACAGCGTGCCGCCGTCCGCTTCCTCGAAGAGCCCCGGCTTCGCAGCTGCGGCTCCGGTGAATGCACCGCGTGCGTGGCCGAACAGCTCGCTCTCGACCAGCTCGCCCGGGAGCGCCCCGCAGTTCACCGGGACGAAGCGGCGTTCCCTCCTCGCGCTGCGGCCGTGGATCGCCCGGGCCGCGAGCTCCTTCCCGGTACCGGTCTCGCCGCGGAGGAGCACGGTGATGTCCAGGCCGGCAGCCTGCTCGAGGAGCCGGAACAGCGCCTTCATCGCAGGGCTGCGGCCCACGAGCTCGTGGAAGGCGTCCCCCGGCGCAGATCCGGCTCGCGCCCCGACGCGGAGCTGCCGATGCTCGACCGCGCGGGCGACGACGAGCGAGACGTCGTCCGGATCGAACGGCTTCTGGAGGTAGTCGAAGGCGCCCTGCTTCATCGCCGTGACGGCATCCTGGACCGTCGCATAGGCGGTCATGAGGACCACCTCGGTATCCGGCGCCTGCGACCGCACCACGCGCAGGACCTCGAACCCGTCCGCACCCGGCATCCGGAGATCCGTGAGCACGACGTCGAACTCGCGCGAGGAGAGGAGCGAGATGGCCCGCTGACCGTCCTCGGCCTCGGTGAGGTCGTGTGCCTCCCCCAGGATGCGCGCGAGGAGCGTTCGAACGTTCTCCTTGTCGTCGACGACGAGGATCCTCGCCCTGCTCATCGGCGCCCCTCCGCGGCCTGCTCGCGGAGCACCGCTGGCAGCCGCACCTCGAAGCGCGCCCCGCCGGCGGGTGTGTTCGCCGCTTCGATCGAGCCACCGTGCGCCTGAACGATCCCCTTCGACACGGCGAGTCCCAGCCCCGTACCTCGCTCCTTGCTCGTGAAGAAGGGCTCGAACAGACGCTCGAGCGCGGCGCGCGTCAGGCCCGATCCGCTGTCACGTACGACGAGGCGCGCCATCCCCGACGCGGCGTCGACCTCGACGTCCACGCGCCCGCCCGGAGCCGCCTCGGCCGCGTTCTGCACGAGGTTGAGGACCACCTGACGCAACTGCTGAGCGCTGCCGAAGGCTTCTCCCTGGCCCGAGACCGACACCGTCACGCCGTCGAGCCGGCCGGCCTCGCGGAGGCGGCCGACGGCTTCGTTCGCGACGGACCGCAAGTCGATGCGCTCGCGCTCCACGTGCACCGGGCGCGAGAGATCCAGCAGCCCGTCCACGATCGCCTTCGCGCGCAGCGTCTCGTCCTCGATGATCCGCAGATCGGCGGCGGTCTCCCCGGACGCCTTCCTTCCCAGCAGCCTCGCGTACCCCAGGATGACCGCCAGCGGATTGTTGATCTCGTGCGCCACGCCGGCGGCGAGGCGGCCGATGCCCGCGAGCTTCTCGTGCTGCACGAGCTGCTGCTGGTGCTCCTTGATGGAGCGCGTCATCGCGTTGAATTGCCGCGCCAGCGCTCCGAACTCGTCCGGCGTGTCGATCTGGATCCGGGTGTCGAGGTCGCCGCCGGCGAGCCGCGCCGCTCCGGCCTGCAGCCGGGCCACCGGGCTCGCCACCGAGCGATGGACGTACAGGCCCACGAGGATCGCGAGGAGCGGCGCGACCACGACGAAGAACACGTTCCAGCGCCAGGCGGCCACCTGCATCCTCTCCACGTCCGTGCGGAAGTCCGCGATCGCGGTCTCGAAGCGATCGACCAGACGATCGGTGCGGTCCTGGATGAGGGTGACGAGGAGCTGCGCTTCGGCGTGCTCGCCCCGGACGTTGGCGGCGTCGCGGGCGAGCACCGCGGGAACGATCCGGTCGCGGAAGACGCGATCGAGCTTCGTGGAAGCGGATGCGATGTCGTCCACCCAGGCGCGCTCGTCGGAGAGACGAGCGTGCCGGCTCACCTGCTGGATCATGTCGGCGACGTGGCGGTGCGCGCCCGCGTACAGGGGAAGATGGCTCTCGTCCCCCAGGATGATCGTGTGCGCCTGATGTGCGTACTGATCCCGGACCGCGCTCGCCAGCTCGAGGGAGAGCCGGACGCCCTCCTCGTAGCGCTTCGTCTGGAGCAGCCCGTCGTGGATCGTCCGCACGTGCCACAGCATCAGGGACGAGGCGAGCGCGAACGTCGACACGAGGACGGCAAACGAGATGAAGAGGCGCTGACCGGATCCGAACGTCGTACGCATGGGCCACGGCTCCGAATAGCAAGGGCCGCGCCAGGACAACCGCAACTTCGGATTGGTGTTCGATCCGGCCAGGAACGACCGAATCCCGTGACTGCAGCAGTTACACCGTGACGAGCTCAGCCATTCTCGTCGAGCCGCGCGGCTCGCCCGGATGCCGGTCTCGCCCCACCGAATCGCTCGTGCTGAGGCGCCCGGATGCGCACGAGCGCTCCCGCGCGCCCGGACGCCTTCGTGGCACGAACGCTGCTAAGGGGTCCGAGCGCGCCATGGACCCGACCCCATCTGCTCGCTCGCCGCTCTCCCGTGATTGCCGCCGGCTCCCGGCGGCGCTCCTCCTCATGCTCCTCCCGGGTCTCGCGCGCGCGTCGCCCGCGCCGCCGGACATGGACTCGCTGCCCACCGACCCGGTGCTCGAGGCGCTCGTGGACGAGAGCCTCGCGAACCGGCCCGAGCTCAAGCAGGCCGAGTTCACCGTCCGTGCGGACCGGGAGCGCGTGCCGCAGGCCGGCGCGCTCCCCGACCCGACGCTCTCGCTCGGCATCCAGAACGACGGCTTCGAAGAGATCATGATCGGCGAGATGGATTCGAGCTTCTGGCAGGTGATGCTCTCGCAGCCGCTGCCGTGGCCGGGGAAGCGCGGCCTCCGGCGCGACGTCGCTCGGCTCGCGGCCGAGGGCGCCGAGTCCGACGTGGCGCGCCTGCGGCTCTCGACCGAGGCGGACGTCCGGCGCGCGTACCTCGACCTGCTCGTGGTCCGCGAGCGGCTCGCGCTCCTCGACGAGCTCGAGGGCATCTGGCAGCGGGCGATCGGCACGGCGCGCGCGCGCTACGAGGCGGGCGACGGCGCGCAGTCGGACGTGATGCGCGCGCAGCTCGAGCTCCTCCGGCTCCGGCAGCGGCGGTCGTCGCTCCGGGCGGAGGAGGCGGCGGCCGTGCAGGCGATCAATCGGCTTCGCGGACACCCGCTCGACGAGGTCATCGCCTCGGGCAGCGCCGTGCGCGACCTCCCGCTCCCCCCGCTGCTCGTCCCCTCCTACGCGACCGAGGACGCGGAGGCGCGCAGCCCGGAGCTCGCCGGGGCCCGGCTCGCCGCGCGTCAGGCCGACGCGCAGACCCGGCTCGCGCGGCGGGAGCGGTTCCCCGACCTCGGCCTCCAGGCGGGGATCATGCTGCGCGGGAGGCTCGACCCGATGTGGACCGCCGGGATCTCCGTGGGGCTCCCGATCTGGTCCGGCAGCAAGCAGTCCCGCGCCGTGGCGGAGAGCGAGGCGCGGGCGAGCGGGAGCGCGCTCGGTGCAGAGGCCGTGCTCCAGATCGTGCGCCAGCGGGTCGCCGAGCGGCAGGCCTCGCTCGCCTCTCTGCTCGAGACCATCGAGATCTACCGGAAGGGGCTGCTCGTCCAGTCCCAGGCCACGACCGAGAGCACGCTCACCCAGTACCGCATCGGCAGGGTGACCTTCGCCTCGGTGCTGGACGCCAACGCCGGTTATCTGTCCGACCAGGAAGCCCACCTCCTCGCCGTCGCCGACGCGCACCGGATTGCGATCGCCGGGGCCGAAGTCTCGCTCGATCCGGCCGGCGCCGCCGGCGGCGGGGGCGGAATGGGTGGTGGCTCCGTGCC
>JAEZXM010000345.1 GCA_023419875.1 Pseudomonadota bacterium
CGTCCGAGCAGGAGCGCGATGCCGCGCGCGCAGAGCTGGCGGCGCTCCGGGGCGAGCGCGCCCTCCAGGCCGAGGCGCTCGCCCTCCTCGATCGCCGGGGCTCGCGCGTCGTTCCGCTCGAGCCGCAGCCCGGCCAGGAAGGCCGCGCGATGGCGATCCTCGACGCCGGCGGCACCCGCGCGTTCGTGGTCTCGAGCTCGCTCCCGCCGGCGCCGGGGAAGGACTACCAGCTCTGGGTGATCCGCGGGACGGCGCCTCCGCTGCCCGCCGGCTTTCTGCGCCGCGCGTTGGGGACCGCCGCCGGCGAGATCGATCCCGCCCTCCTGCGCGGCGCGGCGCCCGACGCGCTCGCGGTCTCGCTCGAACCCGCCGGCGGGAGCCCTTCGCCCACGCAGGTCGTGCTCGTGGGCAGCGTGAGCGGCTAGCTCCGGCTCCGTTGGGGCCCGTCCCAGCTCCCACAGATCCGCTCGACCTCCACGGCTCGTACCCCGGGCCGAAGGAGGTTCACGCATGGAGAGAGCGAGGCGGAGAGGTGCCCTCCCCTTCCTGACGGCGGCGTTGCTGGCGGCCGGCTGCGGGGGGAGCGGCGGAGGCACGACCCAGTCCGAGGACGACGGCGCCTGGATGGACGAGGCCGAGGTTCAGGTCGTGATCGACGAGGCGGCCCGTCGCGAGACGGTCACGCTCGTCGACACGGCCTCGGGCAGGTCGGAGCGCATGGACGAGGAGGAGATCGTCCGTGACGTGGCGGAGTTCGAGGACGAGTAGCGGAGGCGATCTCCGCACATCACACGAGGAGACACACGACATGAAGACGCAGCGGATCATCTCGGCGCTCTGCGCCGCGGCGGCGGTCGCCCTGGCCGGATCGGCCCGGGCCTCCAGCCACCGGGAAGCCCCCACCATCAGCACCGATCCCCAGGCGGACAACACCGACCTGTACGCGTGGGTGACGCCGGGCACGCACGACAACCTCTGGATCATCGCCAACTGGATCCCGTTCGAGGAGCCGGCCGGCGGTCCCAACTTCCACAGGTTCTCGGACGACGTCCTCTACGAGATCCACCTCACGCGGGGGAACCAGTCGCTCGAGGACGTGGTCACCTACCAGTTCCGGTTCCGCACCGCGCCGGTCGCCCGCGTCGATCCGGCGGACCTCGCGGCCGCGCCGGGCGGCGGGAAGGAGTTCTTCGCCCAGCTCACCGGCACCTACGCCCAGACGTACACGGTGACGAAGAAGGTCGCCGGGCGTTCTCCGGTGGTGATCGCCCGCGACGTCCCGGTCGCGCCGCCGCGCATCGGCCCGCGCACCCAGCAGGTGGCGAACGCGCTCGGCCTCGCCCCGTACACCTCCGCGACCTACGACGACGCCTTCGCGGCCACCTTCGTCCGGGCCATGGGGAACATGGGCCGCGAGGGCCGCGTCTTCGCCGGCCCCCGCGACGACGGCTTCTACGTGGACCTGGGCGGCGTCTTCGATCTCGCCAACCTCCGCGGCAAGGGCACGGCCCAGGACGGTGTCGCGGGCTACAACGTCCACTCGATCGCGCTCGAGATCCCGACGGCGCTCCTGACCGCCGACGGCAACGCCCCCGGGAACACGCCCGGTGACGCGACGACCGTCGGGATCTGGGCCTCCTCCAGCCGGCGCAAGGTGAACATCCTCCGCCGCGACGGCTCGACCCGCGGGGCCGGCCCCTGGGTGCAGGTCTCCCGGCTCGGGGTCCCGCTCGTGAACGAGGCGATCATCGGGTTCCAGGACAAGGACCTCTACAACCGCACCCGCCCGAAGGACGACGTCCAGAACTTCGGCGCCTACTTCCTGAACCCCGTCGCGGTGCGGGACGCGGAGGCGGTCGGCATCTACGCGGCGCTCGGCGCGGACCCCACGCCGTTCAAGTCCAACCGGACCGACATCCTCGACGTCATCAACCTGAAGGACATCCCCACCGCCGGGGCGCACAGCATCCCGCTGTCCGCCACCGGCGACGTGCTCCGGGTGGATCTCGCGACCGATTCGAGCTTCCCCAACGGCCGGCCGATCGCTCCCGGGACCGACCAGGAGCAGGCGGACGTCACCGACGTCCTCCTCTCGCTCATCCTCACGAAGCTCCAGGTTCCGGTCTCCGACGGCGTCGATCGCAACGACAAGCCGTTCCTCTCCGACTTCCCGTTCCTCGCGCTGCCCTGGCAGGGCTTCGACGAGGGCCACGGGAAGCCCACGCCGTAGCCCGGAGGTCGCCATGCGGACGATCGCGTTGGGTTTCTCGTTGACGGTGCTGGCGGTGTCGCTCCTCTCGTGCCGCGGACGCCCGGACAGCCGGTCCGGACCGGACCGCTCGCTCGGCCACCCGCTCGCGCTTCGCGCGCCCGCCGGCACCGGCCCGACCGATCGCCGCATCCGCGACCTGCAGGACCAGCTCCGGCGGGCCCCCGGCTCGCCGGAGCTGTGGATGACGCTGGGCGAGGCGTGGGTCCGCAGGGCGCGTGAAGCTGCGGACCCCGGCCTCTACCACTCCGCCGCGGACTGCGCCGCCGCCGCCCTGGCGCTTTCCCCCGGGGCGCCCCGCGCCCTCGCGCTGCGCGGGATGGTGCTCCTCGACGCGCACCGGTTCGACGAGGCCCGGGCCCTCGCCGCCGACCTCACGGCGCGCCACCCCGGGTTCGCGCGCGGCCACGGCATCCTCTCCGACGCCCTGCTCGAGCTGGGCCGGCTCGAGGAGGCCGCGACCGCGGCCCAGCGCATGATGGACCTGAAGCCCGATCTCCCCAGCTACTCGCGCGCCTCGCACCTGCTCTGGCTCCAGGGGGACAGCGACGGCGCGCTCGAGGCGGCTCGACTGGCGGTGGACGCCGGCGGCGATCCCGAGGCCCGCGCCTGGGTCCGGACGCAGGCGGCCCTCATCCGCCTGCACCGCGGGGAGCACGCGCGTGCGGACGCCGAGCTCGACCTCGCGCTGGCCGACTTCCCGGATCACCCGGCCGCGCTCGCCGCCAAGGCGCGCGTCGCCCTCTCCCGTGGCGACCGGGCCGCTTCCCGGCGCTGGCAGGAGCGCGCGGACGCGAGAGCGCTGCGCGCCGACGGTCCGATGACGGCCGCGCGCGGCGCGCCGGTCGCGGGGTGGGCGCCATGAACCGGCTCCGCCTTCGAACCTTCGTCGGCGCGCTGGCCGCGCTCCTCGCCCAGGCGGCGCACGCCCATCCGGCAGGCCTCTCGTACGGAACGTGGACCGCCGCCGGAGACGAGGTGCGCGCGGAGGTGCGGCTGCGCGCGGAGGAGCTGCGGCCGGCCTCGGCCGACCCCTCGCCCTCCACGGACCCGGCGTCGCTCGCCCGCGCCTTCCTCGGCGGCGTCGAGGTCTCGCGCGAGGGCGCCGCCTGCACGGGCAGCCCCGGGCCTGCGCGCACGATCCCACCCGACGGCCTCGAGCTGACCGCCACCTTCCGCTGCCCCGCGGCGAGCGGCCCGATGGAGGTCCGGCTGCCCATCCTGACGCGGCTCCCGCCGGGCCACGTGCACCTCGCCCGTGTGGAGGCGAACGGCAACGCGGAGGAGCGGGTCGCGGACGCCCGTCAGCCGCGGTTCGAGCTGGCAGCGGATCCCGCGCCGCTGCGGCGCGCGTCGAGCTTCGTCGTGCTGGGGGTCGAGCACATCCTCACCGGCTGGGACCACCTCGCCTTCCTGCTCGCGCTCCTCCTCGCCTCGGTCCGACTCGGGGACGTGCTCCGCTCGCTCACCGCCTTCACCGCGGCGCACGCAGTGACCCTGTCGCTCGGAGTGCTCGGGGTCGTGAGCCCGCCGGGCGAGATCGTCGAGCCGATCATCGCCGCGAGCGTCGTCTGGGTGGCGGCGGTGAACCTCTTCGATCTCCGCCGCGGGCGCCTCTCGGGCCGCCCGCGCTGGCCGCTCGCCTTCGCCTTCGGCCTCGTCCACGGCTTCGGGTTCGCGGGCGCGCTCGGGGAGCTGCGCCTCGGCGGCGGCGACGTCACCCTCGCGCTCGGGTCCTTCAACGCCGGGATCGAGCTCGGCCAGGCGGCCGTCGCGATGCTCGTGTTTCCCGTTCTCCGGTGGCTGCGGAGCTCTCCGCGTGCGGCGGTCCCGGGCCTGTCCGCAGGGTCGGCGGCGGTCGCCGCCGCCGGCCTCTTCTGGCTGGCCGAGCGGCTGCCCTGGTAGCGGGGGCGCATCGCCGCACGGACGCCGCCTGGGCGGGTATCGACGCGCCGCAACCCTTGCTCCGCGTGAGCCCCCGTGACAGTCTAGCGCCCCCATTTTCCACCCGCGGTCCACGGAAGCCCCACAGGAGAGGCACAGATGGCGATCATCGACTTTGGCGGAGTGAAGGAAGAGGTCATCACCCGGGACGAGTTCCCGATGGCGAAGGCGCGCGAGGTCCTGAAGGACGAGGTCATCGCGGTCATCGGCTACGGCGTCCAGGGCCCCGCCCAGGCGCTCAACATGAAGGACAACGGGTTCAAGGTGATCATCGGCCAGTCCAAGAAGTTCGAGCGGGACTGGAACCGCGCCGTCGAGGACGGCTGGGTGCCCGGCGAGACGCTCTTCGACATGGAGGAGGCGGCGAAGCGGGGCACCATCATCCAGATGCTCGTGTCCGACGCGGCGCAGCGCGCCATCTGGCCGAAGATCAAGAAGTGCCTCGCGCCCGGCAAGGCGCTGTACTTCAGCCACGGCTTCTCGATCGTCTACAAGGACCAGACCAAGGTCATCCCGCCCAAGAACGTGGACGTGATCATGGTCGCCCCCAAGGGCTCGGGCCTGAACGTGCGCCGGAACTTCCTCTCCGGCGCTGGCATCAACTCCAGCTTCGCCGTCGCCCAGGACTTCACCGGGCGTGCCCGCGAGCGGTGCCTCGCGATCGGGATCGCCGTGGGCTCCGGTTACCTCTTCCCGACCACCTTCCAGCAGGAGGTCTTCAGCGACCTCACCGGCGAGCGCGGCGTCCTCATGGGCGCCCTGGCCGGCATCATGGACGCGCAGTACGAGGTGCTCCGGAAGAACGGCCACTCGCCCAGCGAGGCCTTCAACGAGACCGTCGAGGAGCTGACCCAGAGCCTCATCCGGCTCGTGGACGAGAACGGGATGGACTGGATGTACTCCAACTGCTCCGCCACCGCGCAGCGCGGCGCGCTCGACTGGCGCCCGAAGTTCAAGGAAGCGGTCCTCCCGGTCTTCAAGAACCTCTACAGCCGCGTGAAGACGGGCAAGGAGACCGCCCGCGTGCTCAAGGTCTGCGGCGCGCCCGACTACCAGCAGAAGCTGCAGAAGGAGCTCAAGGAGCTCGGCGAGTCCGAGCTGTGGCTCGCCGGGAAGGCCACCCGCGCGCTCCGCCCGAAGGAGAGCGCCAAGGCGATCTCCTCCAGCGTGAAGGGCGTGCGCGGGCGCGGCGAGAACTGATCGAGCGGCCGGGAGCCGGGCCTTCAGGGGCCCGGCTCGGCCCCGCTCCCCGACCCCGTCCCCGGCCGGCGGGGGTCCTCGGGCTGGACCTGCTCCAGCAGGCCCACGAACAGCACCCGGAACTGCTCGAACAGCGTCTCGAACGCGCCGATCTCGTCGCGCGCAGCGGGGACCACCTCCAGGTCGTACTCCCCGCCGACGACGCGCCTCACCGCGACCGTCATGCGCTCCAGGCGCCGGACCACCAGCGCCTGGAACACCGCGATGAGAACGAGCGCCAGCGAGGCCATCACGACCGAGAGGGTCGCGATGGCGTTGCGGCGCGTCCGGCTCATCTCCGCCCGGAGCGCGGTGATGTCGTGCAGGACGAAGACGGCCCCGACCTTCCGGGCGGCCATGTCGGTCAGCGGAAACACGCCCCGCGAGTAGCTCCGCCCACCGGTGGTCACGACCTCGAGCGCCGTCCCGGCGTCGGGCACGTCGGCGATCGCTCCCTCGTGTCGGAAGATGGTGGGATCGCCGGCGGTGTTCTGGACCAGGAGGAGGTCCTTCATGTCGTCCCAGTTGTCCCGGTCGCCGAGGTGCCGCCGCGTCGAGGCCCACTGCTCCCGGTTCATCGCCGACTTCTCGATCACCAGGCCGTATTCGTTGCCCGAGAGCTTCTTCATGCGCTCGAGGAACGTCTTCATCTCCATGCCCCACTCGACGTAACCGACCACGGCGCCGTCCGGCCGCCGCACCGGGAGCAGCGCCCGGAGGGCGAGCCCGGTGAACCCGAGATCGAGGCCGGTGACGAGCTCCTTGGCGGCCGCGATCCGCTGCATCGCGGTCCGCTCCACCAGGTCGCCGTGCTTCGAGGGCTTCTGGATGCGAGCGATGTTCCGGAGCGCCCGGGGCGCCGTCTCCCCCGCCGGCTCGAGCTCCCAGAAGTTCCAGTTGGTGAGGCCGTACCTCCGCTCGTACTCCTGGAACGTCGGCGTGCAGAGCTCCACCAGCCGGTCGTGGTCCCGGGCCGCGACCGCCCGCGCGAACGCCGGATCGCGCAGGAAGGCGGTGAGGGAGGCGGCCATGAGATCGGTGCTCGTGCGCTCCAGGTCGCCGAACGCCGCAGCCGCGCTCCGGATGGACTCGTCCGAGAGCAGCGCCACGTCCTCCTCGTGGGCGCGCTGGAGCCGCCAGGCCACGGCGAGCGCGCCGAGGATGGCGGTCAAGGCGATGACCACGACCATCTTGAACTTGATGGTTCGGAACATTCGGCTCCTCTGAGGCGAGGCGAACACCCGCAGTGCGATCCATACCCGATACGTTTCCTCGCAGTCGACACCGCTTCGCGCACCCACATGGCACCGCATCTCGTCCGCCGCGGGAACGGGGTACCACCGCGCACCGACGAGCTGGCTCGAGGCGATCTCGTAGTACCCGTGCCGGCGCACTCGAATGTGCACCGCGGAACCCAACTCCGAGCGCCGCACGGAGGGCACGATCGCGCCCGGCGAGAGCCCGCAGTCCGACGTCCATGTGACGTGTGGTGATGAGGCTGACCCAGGGTCGATCGTGGTCTACCATGCGCGCGGATGCCCGAGTACCTGGAGAACCCGCGCCGAGTGCCCCGGGACCCGGTCCGCTGCCGCGCCGTCGTGGTCACGCCCGGCGGAACCGTCGAGACCGCCACCGAGAACATCGGCGCCCGCGGATGCCAGGTGGTGCTCCCGTCCGCCGTGCAGCGCGGCATCACCGTCGGCCTGACGATCTCGGCCCCGCGTGTGCCGGCGACGCTCCGGATCGAGGGAAGGGTCGCCTGGGTCAGCCCGCACGCGCCGTGGCGTGTCGGCATCGCGTACACGCCCGCAGGGCTCAACGAGGCGGCCCGGTGGCTGGAGACGGTCCGACAGGCGGCGCCCGACATGTTCCCGCCCGGCCGCCGCACACACGACCGGGTGGCCGTGGACGCGATGGTCTTCCTCGGCGTGGCCCCGCGCCTCCCCGACTTCACGGATGACGAGATCACCGTGTTGCGGAAGGTGTGGGCCGGCCTTCGCGTGAGCGAGCTCCGCGCGTCCTTCGCCGATCGCTGGGCCCACGCGCAGCGCAGCTTCTTCGCGCTGCTCGCGCAGGGCCACCTCACGCTCTCGCGCGCCGCATCCGCGCACCCGCTGACGTGGAGGGGAGTGCTGGGCGAGCACCGGCCCGCGGCCGCACCGCAGATGCCCCTCGCGCCGCAGGTCCCGACCGTCGCCCCGGTGCCGAGGGCCGCCGCCGCGACACCCCCGCCGCTCCCGACCACGCGGCCCACCGTGCCCGCCACGCCCGTCCCACCGCCGCTCCCGGTCCCGAACGCGCCGGCGTCCACCCCGACCCGACCCGCCGTCGAGGCTCCCCGGCGGACCGGCCCTCCGACCCCCGACTTCGTCGGCGCCGGGGTCGGCTGGCGCGCCGGATCGGCGCCTCGTTCGCCTGGCGCAGAGGCGCTCCTTCAG
>JAEZXM010000113.1 GCA_023419875.1 Pseudomonadota bacterium
CGGCGAGGTCGGCCCGGCGCCGCGGGTCGGCGGCGAAGGCGGCGCGTTCTGCGCTCACGGCCGCAAGCTTGCGCCGGCAGTCCTCGCACCCGGCGACGTGCGCGCGGAACCGGCGCGCCGCGAGCCACCCCTGCTCGCCGGACACGTGCCGGGTCCACGCGAGCTCGCTCGGGCAGCGTGCCTGGCTCATGCCCCCTCCACGCGGCGGAGCGCCTCGCTCCGGAACCGCTGCAGGCGCTGGTTCACCGTGATGCGGGACCTGCCGACGACCGCCGCGATCTCACCCTGCGTGAGCCCATCGACGAAGTGGTAGACGGCCATCGCCGCCGTCTCCGGGTCGGCCTCTCGCAGGATCGCCGCCGCGAGCTGCCGCGCCTCGACCCCGTGGGCCGGATCGGGCGTCCGCTCCTGGATCGCACCGGCGACGCTCGCCTTCCAGCGTTCGTCGCGCGCCGTGCGGTTCCGGATCCGGTTCAGGCAGAGGTGGGTGGCGACGCCGAACAGGTACGTCGAGGCGGCGGAGCGCCCCTGGAAGCGGGTCGGATTCTCGAGGACCTCGAGGAAGACTTCCTGCATGGCGTCCTGTGCCTCGTCGGCGTCGTGAAGCAAGCGACGGCACCGCCGGAACAGGGCATAGGAGTGCCTCTCGTAGAGGCCCTGGATGGCGGCGGGCGTCAACGATCCATGAGTCTCCCAGGTCCGCGCGGCTGTAAACCAGGGGATGGAGGCCGGCGCGTCTCGCGCGCACCGGCCGCTCGTTTGCGATGAGATTCTCGGTCGTTGCAATGCGGCGCGCCGCCGGAGCCGGCGCGCGCGGGCGCGGAAGCGGCGCTACGCGTCCACCACGTACTTCAGCACCGTCGAGGCGATCCGGATCACGTCGCCGTGCCGGAGCGTCTGCTCCTTCACGAGCTTCGAGTTGAGGAAGGTGCCGTTGGTCGAGTCGAGATCGACGAGCACGTGGGCGCCGCCGGAGACGAAGATGCGCGCGTGGCGGCGCGAGGCCTGCTCGGAGGCGACGACGACGGTGTTGCCGGCCTCGCGCCCGAGGGTCACGTCCTCCTCGCCGAGGTCGAACCGCTGGCCGGCCTGGGCGGGATCGGTCGAGTGGACCACCTGCAACGCGGCGCGAACCGTCGCCGCACGGCCGCTGGGCTGAGGCGTTCCGCTGACCCGGGTCTCGTCGAAGTCCATGGCTGCTCCCGGGATTTCGTTAGCACGCCCCGGAGCGCGGGTGAAGCCCCCCGCGCCCGGCCCGGAGAGGCGAAGCGGCCGTTCGGTGCGGTACAATCCCGGCCCGCTCGCCCCGTGTGGCGCGCCCGTGAGGACCTCGCCCGATGGCCACGTTTCCCGCCCGCTTCGACTTCGCGCCGTTCGAGGGCCAGCCGCCGCCGGCGTCGCTCCGGCCCCGGTTCCAGCGCATGATGGACTACCTCGACGCGCTGCCCGACGGCGTCTACTCGTACCCGGAGTGCCAGGCACGGTCGGGCATCCTGCAGACCTTCCTCGAGTCGCGGCCGCCGCCGGTCGGCGAGCAAGATCCGTGGGTGGTCGCGCTCCTCGGCCCGACGACGCGCTCGTACATCCCCGAGGTGATCTCGAACGCCGGGCTCCTCGCCATCGGAGACGCGGCGGGCCTCACCGACGCCCAGTGGCTCGCGTGGAACCACGAGGCCAACCGGGCGCTGTTCCGCGGGCTCCTCTACCGCGCGCTCATGGCGATCTTCTCGCCGATGATGCTCCTCGAGCGGGCGCCGGCCCGCTGGGAGTCGTTCCACGTGGGGACGGAGCTCACCATCGAGAAGGGCGGCGGAACCGACGCCACCGTGCGCCTGAAGTTCCCTGCGAACCTGCACCTGCCGCTGCACCTCGAGGCGTACGGGCGCGCCTTCGCCGCGGCCATGGAGCACGCCCGCGGCCGCGACGTCACCGTCCAGCTCCTGGCCACGACGCCCACCTCGGCGGAGTACCTGGCGCGCTGGAAGTAGGGAGGAGAGCGCGCCGCCTACGCCGCCGCCTGCGGCTGCGCGGGGCGGGGCCGGATCGCGAGCGTGCGCCGCTCGGCCCCGCGCTGCACCTCGAGCCGGATCTCGGTGGCCGCCGCGAGGACCATCACCCGCTGGAGATCGTCGAGCGTCTGGACCGGGCTCGCGTTCGCCGAGAGGAGGAGATCGTCCCGGCGCAGGCCGGCCGCCTGGGCGGGCGACGACTCCACCACCTCGAGCACCCGGATCCCGCGGGTGAGCCCCGCGTCACGGAACAGCACCGGGTCGAGGTCCTCGCCGCGGCCGGCAATGCCGAGGAAGGGGCGGCGCACCTCCCCGTCGCGCATGAGCACCGAGGCGATCCAGCTCGCGGTGCGGGCGGGCACCGCGAACCCGATGCCGCGGGCCCAGGGGATGATCGCCGTCGCGAGCCCCACCACGCGGCCCTCCGCGTCGAGCAGCGGGCCGCCGGAGTTGCCGGGGTTGATGGACGCGTCGGTCTGCACCAGCCCCTCGAGCATCGTGTGCTGCGCCGGCAGGTTCCGGTGGAGCGCGGAGACGAAGCCGACGGTGACCGAACGCTCGAAGCCGAGCGGGTTGCCGATCGCGACCACCACCTCGCCCACCCGGAGCTGGCGCTCGGAGAGCGAGAGCACCGGCAGGTCGCGCAGGTCCACCCGGACGACCGCCAGGTCGGTCCGCTCGTCCGCTCCGACCAGCTCGCCCTTCGCCACGCGCGAGCCGGAGAGCCGGATGCGGAGCGGCCCGCCTCCGCGGGCCACGTGCGCGTTCGTGAGCACCCAGCCGTCCTGGGCGATGACGAACCCGCTGCCCTGGCCGCGCCCGTGCTCCACGCCGACCACGGCGCCGGCGGCGCGGGCGACGAGGTCCGCCACGTCGTTCGAGAGAGCCTGAAGGGCCGTCGTCATTTCCCTTTCCAGGATGGGCAGGTCACCCGGCGTCGGGCGCCCCACCCCCTGCCTCGATCGCGCGCGCCTCGGCGATCTGGCGCTTCATGAGCTTCCGCTCGCGCTCGAGGTGCGAGGTGAGGACCTGCCGCCGCGCCTCGCGCGCCTGCGGGACGAGCTCCTGCACGCCCGACGCGGTCTCCTCGAGCAGCCGCGCCGCGCGGACGAGGAAGACCTCGTCGCGCGCCGCTCCCTCGGCGGCCCGCACCTCGTCCACCGCCGAGCGCCACGCCTGCAGAGTCTCCGCGTACGCGGGGCCGGTCGCGTCGAACTTGGAGTACTCGAAGTACTTGCGCAGGGCCCAGTCGACCCGCGCGTGATCCTCCCGCAGGGTCCGGGCGTAGTCGCGGACCCGGTCGTCCGTCGAGACCGCGCCGGCGTTCGAGAGGGCGATGACGCCCTCGTGCACGGCGCGGAGCCGCTGGATCCCGTCCTGGATCCGCAGCGCCTCCGGCGTGTCCGTCGGCAGGAAGTACTGGTAGTAGAGCTCCGCCTCGCGCGAGTCGAACGGCACCTCGGTGCCGAGGGTGCCCGGCCCGCCGCTCCTCGAGCCGGGGATGTCCCCGCCGCGGGCGGGCATCGAGACGGCGAACGCCAGGACCGCCGTCCCCACGGCGAGGGACCAACGCCTCGTGTGGTTCACGTGTCTACCCTCCTGAAGTCCGTCTGATCTAACCGTCCGGTGTTTTCGATGCCGCACGCCACGGCCGGTGACTCCACCCCGCGCGAACGTTTGCGTCCATGCGCCCAGTTCGCCCGACGCCGGGCGAGCGGGCGAGCGTGCTACCCTCCGCGGGCGTCTTCACTCACCTCGCACCGGGAGCCAACGGATGAAGAGCTGGATGTCCTCGAGATCGATCTGCGTCGCCGCGGCGCTCGTCCTCGGCTGCGCCGGCGGCCAGAAGCCGTCGCACGCAGAGGCGGTCGCGCCCACCGTCGATCTCCCGCGCTGGTCGGTCTCGCCGGTCCAGGCCCACGGACGCCTGTACGTGTGCGGGACGAGAATCTGCGGCCAGGGCGGCAAGCCGGTGCAGCTCCGCGGCATGAGCCTGTTCTGGAGCAACTCGGGGTGGGGCGGCGAGAAGTTCTACGACGCCGCCGTCGTGAACCAGCTCGCCGACTCCTGGCACGCGACCGTGATCCGCGCGGCCGTGGGGGTCGAGGGGAGCGGAGGATACGTCGGGGCTTCGACGGCGAACAAGGCGCGCGCCCGGGCGGTCGTGGACGCGGCGATCGCGAAGGGCATGTACGTCATCGTGGACTGGCACAGCCACAAGCTGCTCGAGGAGGACGCGGTCGCCTTCTTCAAGGAGATGGCCACGGCGTACGCCGCCTCTCCGAACCTCATCTGGGAGCCCTTCAACGAGCCGGTGAAACAGTCCTGGTCCGCGGAGCTGAAGCCGTATCACGAGAAGGTGATCGCGACGATCCGCAAGGCGGGCAGCCCGAACCTGGTCGTGGTCGGCAGCCCGACCTGGTCGCAGGACGTGGACGTCGCCTCGAGCGATCCGATCACCACCGACAAGAACGTCGCCTACACGCTCCACTTCTATGCCGGGACCCACCGCCAGTGGCTCCGCGACAAGGCCGATCGCGCCATGAAGCGCGGGCTCGCGATCTTCGTGACCGAGTGGGGCACCTGCGACGCGTCCGGCAACGGCGGGTTCGACCCGGCCTCTTCGAAGCTCTGGACCGACTGGATGGACGCGAACGTGATCTCGTCGCTCAACTGGGCGTTCAACGACAAGCAGGAGACCGCCAGCGCGCTCGGCCGCTCGGCCCGCATCGTCGGCCCCTGGACCGACGCGCAGCTCAGCCCGTCCGGACGCCTCGCGAAGACGTACATCCAGGCCGGGTACAAGTAGTCCGGTTCGCCGAGCGCCGGCGTCGCGCTCGCCCCATCCGTCCTCGCCCTCGCCCCCTCCCGCCGTTATGTCCAGCGGCGGGGGAGGGCCCAGGGAGGTCGGATGTCCGAGGTGGTCGCTTCGCCCGTACGAGCCGTTCGCGCGGCCGTTTCGCCGCGCGTGAACGACTTTTCCATCCAGGTTGCCACGGCAAACGGCTCGGGCTCGCAGAGCTCCAACACGGTGCTCCTGCGGGCCCTGTTCCAGATGGGGCTGCCCGTCTCGGGCAAGAACCTCTTCCCGTCCAACATCGCCGGGCTGCCCACCTGGTACACGATCCGGGTCTCGCGCCACGGCTGGATCGGGAGGAAGAAGGAGATCGACCTGCTCGTGGCGATGAACCCGGACACGGCCCGGAAGGACGTGCTCGGGCTGCCGCCGGGCGCGGTGGTGGTCTCCGACGCGCCGCTCGGGGTGGCGGGCCTCCGGGACGACCTCGTCTGCTACGAGGTCCCCTTCGACAAGCTGGTCGAGGGGGTGGCGTCCGATCCCAAGCTCCGGAAGCTGCTCCGGAACATGGCCTACGTGGGGGTGCTGGCCGGGCTCCTCTCGATCGAGTTCGCCGAGGTGGAGCGCGCCATCGGAAAGCACTTCGGCAGGAAGGCGAAGGCGCGCGAGCTGAACGTGGCCGCCGCCCGGGCCGGGCTCGTCTGGACGGAGCGGGCGGAGAAGAGGGACGACCTCGCCGTGGAGCGGCTCGACCTCACCCGGGGGAAGCTGATCGTGGACGGCAACACCGCCGCGGCGCTCGGGGCGCTCTTCGGCGGCGTGACGGTGGTGACCTGGTACCCGATCACGCCCTCGTCCTCGCTGGTCGAGTCGCTCATCGGCTACCTGCGCAAGTACCGCGTCGCGCCGGACGGGAAGCCGACCTTCGCGGTGGTACAGGCGGAGGACGAGCTCGCCGCGCTGGGGATGGTGGTCGGCGCGGGATGGGCGGGCGCGCGCGCCATGACCGCCACCTCCGGCCCCGGCATCTCGCTCATGGGCGAGCTCGCCGGCCTCGCCTACTTCGCCGAGATACCGGCGGTGATCTTCGACGTGCAGCGCGTCGGGCCCTCGACCGGCCTCCCCACCCGCACCGCGCAGGGCGACGTGCTCTCCACCGCGTTCCTCTCGCACGGCGACACGCGGCACGTGCTCCTCTTCCCGGGCAGCGTCGAGGAGTGCTTCACCATGGGTGCCCAGGCGTTCGATCTCTCCGAGCGCCTCCAGACGCCGGTGTTCGTGATGACCGACCTCGACCTCGGCATGAACAACTGGATGGCCGACCCGTTCCCCTATCCGGAGAAGCCGATGGACCGGGGCAAGGTGCTCTCGAAGGAGGACCTCGACCGCCTCGGCTCGTTCGCCCGCTACGCGGACGTGGACGGCGACGGCGTGGGCTACCGGACCCTCCCCGGCACCGACCACCCGCGCGCGGCCTACTTCACGCGCGGCACGGGCCACGACGAGAAGGCGGCCTACAGCGAGGACCCGGAGGCCTTCGAGCAGAACATGGCCCGGCTGGCGCGGAAGCTCGACGGCGCGCGGGCGCTCCTCCCGGCACCGGTCGTCTCGGGCCGCGGGAGGGCGGAGGTGGGGATCGTCGCCTACGGCTCCTCGCACCACGCGATCGTGGAGACGGTCTCGCAGCTCCGTGAGGAGGTCGGGCTCGAGGCGGACTACCTGCGCGTGCGGGGCTACCCGTTCGCGAAAGTGGTGGAGGAGTTCGTGGCCGCGCACCGCCGGGTGTACGTGGTGGAGCAGAACCGGGACGCGCAGCTCCTCTCGCTCCTGAAGCTCGACCTCCCGCCGGAGCTCGTGGGCCGGCTGCGGCAAGTGGCCCACGTGCATGGCCTCCCCCTCGACGCCCGGTCCGTCACCGACGAGATCGCCGGAAAGGAGCGCGCCTCGTGACCGTGTCCTCCGGCGCAGCGCCCGCACCCAAGGTGAACCGTCTCGGCCTGCCGCTCGCGGAGTACAAGGGCGGCAAGACCACCCTCTGCCCCGGCTGCGGCCACAACTCGATCTCCGAGCGGATCCTCGAGGTCATGTTCGAGCTGGGGGTCCCGCCGGAGCGGGTGGCGAAGCTCTCGGGGATCGGCTGCTCGTCGAAGAGCCCGGCGTACTTCATGGGCCGATCGCACGCCTTCAACGCCGTGCACGGCCGCATGCCCGCCATCGCCACCGGGGCGGTGCTCGCGAACCGGGGCCTGCTCGCCCTGGGCGTGTCCGGCGACGGGGACTCGGTCTCGATCGGCCTGGGCCAGTTCGGCCACCTCATGCGGCGCAACCTGCCGATGGTCTACGTCCTCGAGGACAACGGCGTGTACGGCCTCACCAAGGGGCAGTTCTCGGCCACCGCCGACCGCGGGTCGCTGCAGAAGTCCGGCGTGGTGAACGACCTGCCGGCGATCGACATCTGCGCCGCGGCGATCCAGCTCGGCGCGACCTTCGTCGCCCGCTCGTTCTCCGGCGACAAGCGGCAGCTCGCGACGCTCCTCAAGGCCGCGGTCTCGCACAACGGCGTGTCCCTCCTCGACGTCATCTCGCCGTGCGTCACCTTCAACGACCACGAGGGCTCGACCAAGTCCTACGCGTACATGAAGGACCACGACGCCCCGATCCACGAGCTGTCCTACGTGCCCGCGTACGAGGACATCGCCGTGGAGTACGACCCGGGCACGACGCTCGAGGTGAAGCTCTTCGACGGCTCGCGGCTCCGGCTCCGCAAGCTCGAGGAGGGCTACGACCCGCGCGACCGGGTCCGCGCCGTGACGCGCCTCATGGAGACCGCCGCCACGGGCGAGGTGCTCACCGGGCTCCTGTACCTCGACGCGAAGGCGCCGTCGTTCATCGACGTCCTCGGCTTGCCCGATGCTCCGCTCGCGACGCTGCCCGAGGCCGCGGTGCGGCCGCCGCGGGCGGCGCTCGAGGAGATCGTCGAGGGGCTCAGGTAGCGGCTGGAGCGAGGCGTCACTCGAAGTACGCCTCGCCTTGGGCGCGTTGCCTTGCGGCGGCCGGCCGGGCCTGGCGGGCTCGCCGACCGGGGTCGAATACTCGGCGCCCTACAGGCTGATCGTAGGCCGCGCGCGGCGGGGGTGATCCCACGGACGCGTCGCCGGCAAACTCGCCGTCCACAGCGCTCGCTGCGCTCGCGCTGTGGACGGCTTCGGACAGGCCGGCGACGCGCACGAGCATCCCGTTCCGCGCGCGTCGGCTCGTTTCGTGAGCGGGCGCCTGCGTACGGTCGGCTCGCTCCGCCAGGCCCGGCCGGCCGCCTTGCTGGCCTTGCTTCTGGCGGCTCGGCTGCGGGGCCGGTCGCGGCGGCGGCCGCCTTCTCGGCGCTTACAGCGCGCAAGGTTGCATGACGTGCTCGCCAGCGCGGTGCTCCTTGAGGCAGAGTTGGACGGAGGGCCAGATGGAAACGGTGATCTATGAGAAAGCGCGCTGGCATCTGGAGGGTGACTGGCCGGAGGGTTTGCCGGAGTCGCAAGCGTACGTGATTGGCGGCATGCTGATGGGGTGGCTGGCGGAACGAGGGTTGCTCGAGAGCCTCTACGAGAACTACACCAAGATTGCGGCCCAATTTGACAAGAGGCTTTCCGAGTGGCGCGAGCTCGAACGATGAACTCTCCTCGCACGTGCCGCATGGCCCACGGCGCGAACACGAACAGAAGCAACGAGGCTGTGGATCGTGCGGGGCGGCAGCGGGCCGGCAGGAGCCACACGGTGCCGCAGCCGAGCCGCCCAAAGCAACGCCACAAGGCGGCCGGCCGGGCCCGGCGGAGCGAGCCGACCGTACGCAGGCGCCCGCCCACGAAGAACGCCGCCGCGCGCGGAACGGGAAGCACGTGCGCGTCGCCGGCTGTCCGAAGCCGGCCACCCGCGCGAAGCGCGGTGGTGGCCGGCGAGTTTCCGGCGACGCGCCGTGGGATCGCCTCCCGCCGCGCGCGGCCTGTAACC
>JAEZXM010000235.1 GCA_023419875.1 Pseudomonadota bacterium
GTCGAGCGCCGCCCGCGCCTCTGCGATGCGGCCGCGCGCCTGGAGCGCTCCGGCGAGGGCGCGGTGACCGGCCGGGGCGGCGGGCTCGAGCTCGACGTACCTCCGGAACTCGGCCTCGGCGGCCCGCAGGGCGCCGTGGGCTCTGTGGACCGCGCCCATCGCGAGGTGAGGGAACGGTGCCTCGGGATCCAGGGCCAGGGCCATCGACGCCTCGGCGCGCGCGGCGTGCCGCCGGCGGGCCTGTACGAGCGCCAGCGCGAGCAGTGCGTGGGCCGCGGCGTCGTCCGGCGCGGCGGAGAGCGCCAGGCGCAGGGTCTCGATCGCACCCGGCGGGTTCCCGTGGGCGAGCTGGTCCTGCGCGCGGGCGAGGAGCAGCGCGACGTGGTGGTCCATGGTCACCCCAGCACCAGACGGAGGAGGAGCGTCGCGCCCTCTCCGACGTGCGGCTTCAGGGCCGCGTACACGCCGGCGGTCGGCAGCAGGGCGCCCACGATCGCGACCGGGGCGCCGTTCAGGACCGATCCGCCGAAGTACCGGTGCAGCTCGAAGCTCGCGTCCTGCGCCAGGAACGCGAAGTACGCGCCGGTGAGCCGCGCCGCCGAGACGAGCACGAGGCCGCCCAGGAGGACGGGCTCGGGCGCGAGCCGGTGCAGGTCGGCGTGGAGGACGCCCTGGGCGAGGACCGCGGCGAGGAGCACGCTCCCCACCGCCCAGGCGATCTCCCGCCGTCTCGTCGCGCTCCCGAGCGCGAAGGCGTTGAAGACGAACCAGGGGGTCCCGAGCCAGCTCCCCGCGAGCATGGTCGCCAGCATCGGCCAGATCGGGTTCACCGCGAACCGCGCCAGCCGCCCCGGCGACGGTTCGTCCGCGATCCGGTACGTCGCCCTCCCGGCGTGGGCCGCTGCCATCTAGTCCCTCCCGTGCTGCTTCAGGAACTCGAGCACGTCGTCGTACTGCCCACCCTCGTTCGCGTACCGCGCGTAGTTGCGCGCGGTGGTGAGCCACTCCAGCGTGGTGGACTTCACCTCGGCCAGCGCCGCCTCGAGGTGCGCCATGCGGATGGGTACGTCCTCGCCGGAGGCGAGCGAGGCCTGGATGGCCTCGTCCGCCGCGGTCTCCACGACGTTCGCCAGGTCCGCGCCGGAGAAGGTCGAGGTGGCCTTGACCACCGGTCCCACCCGGACGGCGCCGGCCACGGGGCGGTCCGCGAGGAGCAGCTTCAGGATGGCCTCGCGGGCAGGGGCGTCGGGGGGCGGGACGAAGAGGACACGGTCGAACCGCCCCGGGCGGCGGAAGGCGGGGTCGACCGCCCAGGGGACGTTGGTCGAGCCCAGGATCAGCACGCCGCCGTTGGCCTGGGCGAAGCCGTCCATCTCCGCGAGGAACTGGGAGACGAGCTTCGCGCTCGTCGCCTCGCGCGCGTACTGCCGCTTGCCGCCGAGCGCCTCCAGCTCGTCGAAGAACAGCACCGCCGGCGTCTTCCGCCGGGCCTCCTCGAACACGGCGTGGAGCTTCCGCTCGGACTCCCCCTGCCACATGTCGAGGATGTCGGAGATGGCCACCTCGTGGAAGCTGGCCTGGCACTCGCCCGCGGTGGCCCGGGCGAGGAGCGTCTTCCCGCAGCCCGGGGGCCCGTAGAGCAGGATGCCGCCGCCGGTCCGCTTCCGGAACCGCTGGAACAGCGACGGCTTCTGGAAGGGGAGCACGATCCTGCGGCGGATCTGCTCCTTCACCTCGTCGAGGCCGCCCACGTCGGCGAACCGCACCGGCCGGGACGGCGGGGCGATGACGCGCCGGACCTCCTCCTCGTCGGTGTCGTCGTTCGAGATCACGGTGAGGCGGCGCGGGCCTCCGGTGGCCACCGGCTCGATGGCGTGGACGCCGAGCCGCGTCGCGAGCGAGAGGTCCTCGAGGGCCGGGCTCCGCCGCACCGCCTCGCGGTAGGCCGCCTTCCCCTCGTCGAGGCGATCGAGGGCGGCGAGCGCCCGCGCCCGCGCGAGGAGGAGCGCGGGGTCGTCGCCGTCGGCAACCTCGAGCGCGCCCGCGGGGTCCTCGGCCGCGAGCCGCAGCTCGGCGACGGCGAGGCGATCGGCGATCGAGAGGGCGGAGAGGTCCAGGGCGCGCGAGAGCGCCGCCCCCAGCGCCGGGTCGCCGCGGTCCCCGCAGGCCTTCACGAGCACGAGGCGCAGCGCCTGGTTCGAGGGCGTGGCCTCGAGGGCGGCGCGGAGCGAGGAGAAGGTGGTGTCGTCCATGGCGTCAACCGAGGGTAGCCGAGGGCGCACGGCGCGGGCCAGCACGGAGTCGTCGGGGGGTGGTACGGGTGGGCGTTCCGCGCTACACCCCGACTCCGCCGATGGAAGCCGCGCTGCGCCAGACCCTCGACACGCTCCCGGCCGACCCGGGCTGCTACCTCATGAAGGACCGGGCCGGCGAGGTGGTCTACGTCGGCAAGGCGGCGAACCTGCGCTCCCGGGTCCGCTCCTACTTCGACGCGGGGCGGGGCGACGACCGCATCTTCGTCCCGCTGCTCGAGGACCTCCTCGGCGACGTCGAGGTCATCGTCACCCGCTCCGAGAAGGAGGCGGTGCTCCTCGAGAACGAGCTCATCAAGAAGCACAGGCCGCGCTTCAACGTCCGGCTGCGCGACGACAAGGACTTCATCGTCCTGCGGCTCGACGAGCGCCACCCGTACCCGCGGCTCGAGGTGCGGCGGGCCAGGGAGAAGCGGGTGGCCGGGGCGCGCTACTTCGGGCCGTACTCCTCGGCCTCGTCCATCCGCGAGACGCTCCGGGTGGTGAACCGCCACTTCCAGCTCCGCACCTGCAACGACCACGTCTTCGATCACCGGAAGCGGCCGTGCATCCTGTACCAGATCAAGCGCTGCCCGGCGCCGTGCGTGTACGACATCCCGCAGGACGAGTACCGGCGCTCGGTCGAGGACGCGATCGAGTTCCTCGAAGGGCGCGAGTCCGAGCTCACCGACCGGCTGCGCGCGCGCATGGACGACGCGGCGGCCGCGCTCCGGTACGAGGAGGCGGCGCGGGTGCGCGACCAGCTCCAGGCGGTCGAGCGGAGCCTGGAGAAGCAGCGCGTGCTCTTCACCGACCGCGCCGATCGCGACGTGTTCGGCCTGTATCGCGAGGGGCCGGACCTCGTCGTCCAGGTGCTCTCGATGCGCGGGGGGAAGCTCCAGGACTCGCAGGGCTTCCCGTTCCGGGGCCAGGAGTTCCCGGCCGAGGAGATCCTCTCCTCGTTCCTCTCGCTCTTCTACGAGCAGAACCCGGCGCCGGACGAGGTGCTCGTCCCGCTCGAGCCCGTGGGCGCGGAGGCGCTCGCCGAGGTGCTCTCGGATCGGCGCGGACGGCGCGTGAAGCTCCTCACGCCCCAGCGCGGCGCCAAGGCGGATCTGCTCGAGGTGGCGGCCCGGAACGCGGAGCAGGGCTTCCGCTCCTGGCACGAACATGACGAGCGGCGCGAGGAGGCGCTCGCGGCGCTCACCCGGGCGCTCCACCTCGGGCGGCCGCCGCGCTGGATGGAGTGCTACGACATCTCGACGTTCCAGGGCGCGCTCGCGGTGGGGTCGGGCGTCTCGATGAAGGACGGCGAGCCGGACAAGGCCAACTACCGCCGCTACAAGGTGAAGGCGGTGGCCGGGCAAGATGATTTCGCGATGCTGTACGAGGTGATCTCCCGGCGGCTGCGGCGGGCGATCGGGGAGGGCCAGCTCCCTGATCTGATCGTGATCGACGGCGGCAAGGGGCAGCTCAACGCCGCGCTCGCGGCGGCGAAGGACCTGGGCGTTCCGGTGAAGCCGGCGCCCGGCAACGAGAACGCGCCGTTCGTGGAGATGGTGGGGCTCGCGAAGAGCCGGCTCCTCGATGCGGCGTCGCTCGGGACCTCGCGGGTGATCGGACGCCGGGCACAGCGCGCACACGCCTCGCGCCCCGGCGCGCCCGACCAGGGCGGGTCGGCGCTGGCGGAGGCGGCCGAGGCGGCGGACAAGGGGTTCGTCCCGGAGCTGGCGCGGAGCGCGGAGCGGGTGTTCCTCCCGGGCCGGAAGGATCCGGTGGTGCTGCGGCAGAACTCGGCCGAGCTGTTCCTGCTGGCGCGTCTCCGGGACGAGGCGCACCGGTTCGCGATCACGTTCCACCGCAAGCTCCGCCGCGAGAAGAACCTCCGGAGCGTGCTGGAGGAGATCCCCGGCGTGGGGGAGGGGAGGAAGAAGGCGCTCCTCCGCCACTTCGGCGCCCTGCGGCGGGTGCGCGAGGCGACCATCGAGGAGCTCTGCCAGGTCGACGGGTTCGGCGAGAAGCAGGCCCGGACCGTGTACGACTTCTTCCACGGGCCGCCCGCCGAGGCCGAGGTGCCGCCCGGGGTGCAGGAGGCGCTCGAGGACGAGGAGTCCGCGCCCGGAGACGTGGTGCCGGGGGAGGCGGCCACCGAGGACGAGATCGACGCGGCGCTCGCGCAGGAGGGCGCGGACCCCGACCCGGAGGCGCGCTGAGGGACGGCTCACAGGTGCGTGGAGGTCGCGGCACCCTTATGTACGCAGGCCGGCGGCGGCGGGCCTGGTAGCCTCGCGCTCGGAGGCCGCCCAGTGGGAGGACGATCGTGAACGAGCCGAAGCGCATCCCCGCCGTTGACGAGGTGGCCCTGGCGCCGGTGGTGGACCAGCTCTGCCGGGCGACCACCACCATCTTCGCCCCCAACGGCCGGGTGACGCTCCCCTCGCGCGAAGCGGTGCTCGGTGCCGTCGAGGACCTGCGCGCGGTCCTCTTCCCCGGCTACTTCGGGACGAGCGACCTCCACGACGAGAGCCTGCACTACTTCGTGGGCGCGACCCTGGCCCGCGCGCTCACCACCCTGGAGGAGCAGATCTGCCGCGGGTTCGCCTTCACGGAGCGCCACGAGCTGCCCGAGTGCACCCACTGCGGCGAGGCGGCGTCGCGGATCACGAAGAGCTTCCTGGCGATGCTGCCGGAGATCCGTCAGCTCTGCGCCGCAGACGTCGAGGCGGCCTACGAGGGCGACCCGGCGCTGAAGAGCCGGGACGAGGCGATCTTCGCGTACCCCGGCCTCTACGCCGTCACCAACCAGCGGATCGCCCACGCCCTCCACGTGCACGGCGTTCCGCTCATCCCGCGGATCATCACCGAGCACGCCCACACGGTGACCGGCATCGACATCCACCCGGGCGCGCGGATCGGCGAGCGGTTCTTCATCGACCACGGCACCGGGGTGGTGATCGGCGAGACCGCGGTCATCGGACGGAACGTGCGCCTCTACCAGGGCGTCACTCTGGGTGCGAAGAGCTTTCCGCTCGACGAGCACGGAAAGCCCATCAAGGGCATCGACCGGCACCCCATCGTCGAGGACGACGTGGTCGTCTACGCGGGCGCGACCATCCTCGGTCGGATCGTCATCGGGCGTGGCTCCTCCATCGGCGGCAACGTCTGGGTGACGAACAGCGTGCCGCCCTTCAGCCGCGTCACGCAGGCCGAGGCACGCGAGGTGCGCTACTCGCACGGGGGCGGAATCTAGCCCCGGGAGCCGAACGTGGCCTACCACCCCTGGCACGACGTCGAGCTCCCCCGTTACGTCGAGGACCGGATCCCGGCGATCATCGAGATCCCCACCGGCTCGAAGGTGAAGTACGAGCTCGACAAGAAGTCGGGCCTCCTGCTCGTCGACCGGGTCCTGTTCTCGTCGGTTCACTACCCGGCGAACTACGGCTTCGTGCCGCGCACCTACTGCGACGACGGTGATCCGCTCGACATCCTGGTGCTCTGCGCGGAGCAGATCCAGCCGCTGGCGATCATGCAGGCGAAGGTCATCGGCGTGATGAAGATGCGGGACGACAAGGGCGAGGACGACAAGCTCATCGCCGTCCACGCGGACGACCCCAACTACGCCGACTACTCCGACGTGTCGGAGCTCCCGCCGCACCGCATGCGCGAGCTGCAGCGCTTCTTCCAGGACTACAAGGCGCTCGAGAACAAGAAGGTGCTCGTGCAGGCGCCGCAGGGACGCTCCGAGGCGCTGGAGGTCCTGCGCGACGCGATGCGGCTCTACGAGCGGGAGAAGGATCGGCTGAAGGGCGAGACATCGCCCGCGGAGCCGCAGCCGTCCGCGCGGAGGCGCGGGGTGGCGCTCCCCGTCGCGGCGCGGACGACGCGCCGCGGACGGCGGCGCTGACGTTCCGCTCGGGGCGTCGCGCATCCGCCCACATTGCACGCCCTGCAGCCTCGAGGCCCGAGCCCCTGACGAGAAGACACGCCGCGGTGCCGGTTGTGTCGCATGCGGGACGGGGTACACTCGACGTCGTGCCGCCTCCCCGCTATCGCGCCACCGACTTCACCCTGGAGTTCGTCGCCGACCTCCTGGCGAAGCAAGGGATCCTCACCGACGACGCGCGCCGTACCGCGTTCGCCCGGGAGAACGTGCAGCGGGCACGGCTGCTTCGCGACAAGGCCGCGCGCTCCGGAGGCGGTCTCCGAAGCGCCGAGCTGTCGCCGGTCGAGGTGCTCGCCTCGTTCAAGTTCGCGGACGCGCGGCACGAGGGCGAGGTGGTGGACGAGGACAAGGCCACCCAGGCCCTGGCGCACGTACTTCAGATTGCGTACCGGAAGATCGATCCGCTGAAGCTCGACGCGCAGCTCGTCACCCGCACCCTGTCGCGGCCCTTCGCGCGCAAGCACGGGGTGCTCCCGCTGGAGCGCCAGAACGGAACGCTCCTCTTCGCTTCCACCAACCCCTTCGACCGCGAGCTGTTCGAGAACCTGCGCGGCCTGGTCGGCGGCGAGGTCCAGCCGATCCTCGCCGCGCCGTCCGACATCCACCGCGCCATCGCCGAGATCTACGGCTTCCGGCAGCAGATCTCGCAGGCCCGCGTGCAGCTCGAGGAGAAGAGCGCTCCGGACGTCGGGAACCTCGAGCAGTTCGTGAACCTCTCCGGCCTCGAGGCGCTGGAGGCGTCCTCGGAGCCGATCGTCGCCGCGGTCGAGTACCTCCTGCACTACGCGTTCGAGCAGCGGGCGAGCGACATCCACATCGAGCCGCGCCGGGAGGAGTCGATCATCCGGATGCGGATCGACGGCGTGCTCCACCCCCTGCACCGCATCCCCAAGGCGGTGCACGGCGCCATCGCCAACCGGTTCAAGATCATGAGCCGGCTCGACATCGCCCTGAGGCGCCCGCAGGACGGCCGCATCCGGACCGCCCGCGGGGACGCCGAGATGGAGCTCCGCGTCTCCACCATCCCCACGACCTTCGGGGACAAGGTGGTGATCCGCGTCCTCGATCCGAACGTGCTGGTACGCGACCTCTCCGAGCTGGGCTTCCTGCCCGACGAGCGGGAGGTCTTCGAGAGGTGGCTGCTCCGGCCGCACGGGCTGGTGATCGTCACCGGCCCGACCGGCAGCGGGAAGACGACGACCCTCTACTCCGCGCTCCAGGCGCTCACCTCACCCGAGGTGAACGTGACCACCATCGAGGATCCCATCGAGATGGTGCACGAGGACTTCAACCAGATCGCCGCCAACCCCAAGACGGGCACCAGCTTCGCCGAGGCCCTCCGCCACGTGCTCCGGCAGGACCCCGACGTGATCATGGTGGGCGAGGTCCGGGACGCCGAGACCGCTCTCCAGGCGGTGCAGGCGGCGCTCACCGGCCACCTCGTGCTCACCACCCTGCACACCAACGACTCGGTGAGCGCGGTCTCGCGCCTGCGCGACCTCGGCGTGCCGAGCTTCCTCATCGCCGCCACCCTCACCGGCGTGGTCGCCCAGCGCCTCGTGCGCCAGGTCTGCCCGGCCTGCGCGCAGGACGTGCCGCTCACCGCCGACGAGGTGGCGGCGCTCGGCGTTCCGCACCCCGAGGACCACGCCGGGCAGCTCCTCGCCCGGCGAGGCCAGGGCTGCAACAAGTGCCGGCACACGGGATACTTCGGCCGGAGCGGAATCTTCGAGGTGCTGGGGGTGAACGCCCGGCTGCGGCACCTCGTGGCCGAGGGGGCGACGCCCGAAGCGCTGGCGCGGACCGCCCGGCAGGACGGGATGCGCGGCCTGCGCGCCCACGCGATCCGGAAGATCGCCGCGGGCGTCACGTCGTTCGAGGAAGCGATGCACGCCACCGCCGACGCGGAGGGGCTGTGAACGTCTCGGCCGAGATCGCGGAGCTGTGGTCGGCGGGGACGCCGCTCGTGTACCTGGTCACGCAGGAGGAGGAACGGGCCGTCGCGCTGTGCGGGGCGGCGGCCAGGGCCTTCGACGCGCGCGCCGGCGTCTGGTCCTCGTTTCGAGGGCTCGAGCCGCTCGCGCCTGCCGCCAAGGACCCGGCGGTGCTCCTCGACGTCGTGCTCAAGGCGCCGGCGCCGTACCTCTGCGTCGCGCTCGACCTCCACGAGGCGCTCGCGGTTCCGGCGTTCGTCCGCAAGCTCCGGGACCTCCTGCCGCGGTTCGCACGGGAGGGCCGGTGCCTCGTCGCCGTCGCACCGAGGCTCGTCATCCCCGACGAGCTGGCCGGGGACACCGCCGTGCTTCGCTTGCCGCTGCCCGACGACGGCGAGCTCGCGGCGATCCTGGACGCGGCGCACGCCGCCACCGCCGGCCCGGGCTCCGCCCCGCTGGCGCCCGAGATCCGCCACCGCGCCCTGGTCGCCGCGCGCGGGCTCACCGATCC
>JAEZXM010000252.1 GCA_023419875.1 Pseudomonadota bacterium
GAACAGCGTCGTGCTCGCCACGGGCGGGCGGCCGGTGGCGGTGATCGGCCTCGACGACGTGATCGTGGTGGACGCGGGCGACGCCGTGCTCGTCTGCCGTCGGGACCGCGCCCAGGACGTCCGCAAGGCGGTGGACGAGCTCGCCCGCCGCGGCCGGGAGGACCTGCTCTGATGCCGAAGCTCTCGCCAACCATCTTCCGCGAGTACGACATTCGCGGGACGGTGGACCAGGATCTGACCGACACCGCCGTCCACCTCGTGGGGAAGGCGCTCGGCACCCGCGTGCGCGAGGCCGGCGGCCGCACGGTCGCCGTGGGACGCGACGCGCGCCTCTCCGGACCGAAGTTCGCCCGGGCCATGATCGAAGGCCTCACCTCGACGGGGATCGACGTCGTCGATCTCGGCACGGTCCCCACGCCGCTCACGTACTTCGCGGCCCATACGCTCGACGTGCAGGGCATCTGCATGATCACCGGGTCCCACAACCCGCCCGAGTACAACGGCCTGAAGCTCGGGCTCGGCTCCGCGACCTACCACGGCCCCGAGATCCAGGCGCTGCGCGAGCTCGCCGAGTCCGGCCGCTTCGCCACCGGCCAGGGGACGGTCACCACCCACGACATCGTGACGCCCTACCGGGCGTACGTCCGCGAGAACCTCCGCTGCGGACCGCGCCGGCTGAAGGTGGTGGTGGACGCGGGCAACGGGACGGGCGGGGTGGTGGCGGTGCCCATCTTCGAGGCGCTCGGGTTCGACGTCGTCCCCCTCTTCATCGAGATGGACGGCGGGTTCCCGAACCACCACCCGGACCCCACGGTGGAGAAGAACCTGGAGCACCTCCGCCGCGAGGTCCTCGCGTCCGGCGCCGACGTGGGCATCGCCTACGACGGCGCCGCCGACCGGGTCGGGGCGGTGGACGAGAAGGGCAACGTGCTCTGGGGCGACCAGATCATGATCCTCTTCTCCCGCGCGCTCCTCCAGGAGGAGCCGGGTGCGGCGATCGTCGGCGAGGTGAAGTGCTCGATGACGCTCTACGACGAGATCGCCCGGCACGGCGGCCGGCCCATCATGTGGAAGGCGGGCCACAGCCTCATCAAGGCCAAGATGAAGGAGGAGAAGGCGCTCCTCGCCGGCGAGATGAGCGGGCACATCTTCTTCGGTCACCGCTGGTTCGGGTTCGACGACGGCATCTACTCCTCCGCGCGCCTCCTCGAGCTGCTCACCTCGACCGAGCATCCCCTCTCCGCCCTGCTCGCCGACGTGTCGAAGACGTGGTCCACCCCGGAGCTCCGCGTCGATTGCCCCGAGGACAAGAAGTTCGGCGTGGTGCGTGCGGCCCAGGAGTGGTTCAAGGCGCGGTACGACACGGTCACGGTGGACGGCGTCCGCGTGATCTTCCCCGACGGCTGGGGGCTCGTGCGCGCGTCCAACACCCAGCCGCTCCTCGTCCTGCGCTTCGAGGCCCGCACCCCCGAGCGGCTCGCCGAGATCGAGGCGCTGGTGCGCGGGCGGCTCGCCGAGATCTTGCGCGCAGCGGGTGCGTGAGCCGCTTCGCAGTCACGAATGGTGAATCGAGGTCCCGGAGGCGGCGCCCGCCGGCACGATCCATCCGGGTCCGAGGCGGGGATGGACGTGCAAAATCGCGTGTCGCTTCCTTGACGATCGTGATCTCGACGCGTTAACCTCCGTCGCAGTTGTGCATTCAGGGTTGTCCATCGATCGAATGGACGTTCCGAGGAGGGAACAGATGCCCGCGAAGAAGACGACGAAGAAGGTTGCGAAGAAGCCGGTCAAGAAGGCCGCCAAGAAGAAGAGCTCGAAGAAGTAACCCGGCGACACTTCGCTTGAAGCTGCGGCCGCCTCAGGGCGGCCGCTGCTATTTTGGGCTCCAGCAGCGGTTTCTATCACGATCGCTCCGTCCCGAGGCCCAGCCGCGTGTCCCTCACCGCCCGCGAGATCGCCGCCGTCGTGAACGAGCTCCAGCCGCTCGTGGGCTCGCGGGTGACCTCGATCCGGGTCCACGGCGAGCGGGCGCTCACCCTCGAGGTCCACGGTCGCGTCGGCGAGGCGCTGCTCCTCGTCTCCGCCGAGGCCGACCGCTCCCGCCTCCACGCGGCGACGCGCCGGCCTCCGCAGCCGGAGTCCCCATTCCCCTTCCAGGCCGTCCTCCGGCGCGAGCTCGAGGGAGCGCGCCTCGCCGGGATGACCGCGGCCTCCGGGGACCGCGTCGTCACGATCGAGCTCGAGCGTGCCCGAGGGTCCGTGCGCCTCGTCGCGGAGCTGACCGGCCGGCATGGCAACCTGTTCCTCCTCGGAGAGGACGGCGTCATCCGGGCGAGCGCGGGCCGGAACCTCTCGCAGCGCCGCCGCCTCGTCCCCGGCACGCCGTACGCCGCGCCGGAGTTGCCCGCGTCCGAGCCCGGCGCCGCGCGCGAGGAGCGGCCGTCGCGCTTCGCCCCCGCGGGCGACGGGCCCTTCCCGCTCTCCACCGCCATCGAGACCGCCTACGAGCGGCAGGAAGAGGAGCGCAGGCTCGTCGAGGCGCGCCGTCGCCTGCGCGAGCCGCTCCGCGCCGCGCTCGCCCGGTCCACCCGCGCGCTCGAGAAGCTCGGCGAGGAGGCGCTGCGCGTCCCCGCGGCCGAGGACGACCGCAGGCGGGGCGAGCTCCTCAAGGCCAACCTCCGCAAGGTCCCTCGCGGCGCGCGCGAGGTGGCGGTGACGGAGTGGACGCCCGACGGCCCGCGTGAGGTGCAGCTCGGGATCGACCCAGCGCTCTCGCCGCAGGCCAACATGGAGCGGTACTTCCGCCGCCACCGCCGGATCGTGGACAGCGCAGCGCAGGTGGCCGCCCGCGCCGCCGAGGTGCGGAGGCTCCGCGACACCGTGGCGGCCCTCCTCGCCGAGCTGGACGACGCCGAGCTCGCGGACCTGCCGCGCATCGAGAAGGAGGCGCGCCGGCTCGGCGCCGGCCCCCGCCGCGCAGCGCCGGCCCGCAAGAGGAGCGAGAAGCTCCCCCCGCACCGGACGTTCCGCTCGCTCTCCGGCGCCGCCATCCTCGTCGGCCGGAACGCCGAGCAGAACGACGCGCTCACGCTGCGGGTGGCCCGCGGAAACGACCTGTGGCTCCACGCGCGCGGGCAGGCGGGCGCGCACGTCGTCGTCCGGCTCGAGAAGGGCAAGGGGCCCGACCAGGACGCGCTCCTCGACGCCGCGCACCTCGCGGTCCACTTCTCGGACGCGCGCGGCGAGCCCCAGGTCGACGTCGCGTACACGAGAGCGAAGTACGTCCGGAAGCCCAGGGGCGCCGCGCCGGGCGCGGTGACCTACAGCCAGGAGCGGGTCCTTCTCCTCCGGGTCGAGCCGCGACGCATCGAGCGGCTCCTCGCAGAGGAGGAAAGCAGCGAGTGACGTCCTACCGGCCGAGCGTCCGAGCGCTCGCCGGAGGACGACTGGCACACCTCCGCGCACGCCCGCCCGGACGCTCGCCGAGGGCGCCCTTGATGGGCCGGCACCCGCCCTTCTAGGATCGGGCCTCGGATCGGGGCCCCTGTTCCCCGGTCGCGCCTCGCGTGGACAAGAAGCAGTCGAGCCGCCAGCTCATCCTCTTTCACTCGCGCGAGTCGCGCGTGGCGGCCGCGCACCGGCTCGCCGACGACCTCTCGGGCCTCCTCGCCGAGCGGGTCCGCCTCACCGTGCATGACAATCGCTCGACGATGGTCTCGTTCCGGCGTGCCGCGGGGGAGATCCACTACCGCGTGCACCACATGTTCCTCGGCGCCCCCGGCGACGTCGTCTCCGCGCTCGCCGGCTTCGCGGGTCGGCCCCGCGCCGGCGCCTCTGCCCGGCGCCGGCAGGCCGGCCAGCGGATCGACGCGTACGTGCGCGACCATCGCGAGCGGATCGCCGCCCCCGTCGCCGCCCACCTGCAGCCTCACGGGCGGGCGCACGATCTCCAGGCGATCTTCGACCGGCTCAACGCGCGGCACTTCGGCGGCCGGATCGAAGCGCGGATCGGATGGGGGCCCGTCCGGATGGGCCGGCGGCGACGGACCGTGAAGACCGGCGTCTACGTGCAGGACGCGCGCATCATCCGGATCCACCCCACGCTCGACCGCCCGGAGGTCCCGGAGTTCTACGTGGCCGCGGTGGTGTTCCACGAGATGCTCCACCAGGCGGTGCCCGCGGTGGAGGCGAACGGACGCCGGATCGTGCACGGGCGCGAGTTCCGCACCCGCGAGCGCGCGTACCCGGACCACGCCCGGGCAAAGGCGTGGGAGGAGGAGAACCTGTCGCTCCTCCTGTCCTCTCCGGCGTGATGGTCCGGGCTCTCGGGCGCGCGCACGCGGTTCGATCGACCCACGGAAAACCCACGGCGGACGAGACGCGAAGGTGACATCATCCCGAGGTGCACCCCCGCCCGCGTCCAGCCCGCGCGCTCGGTCGCCCGTGCGCCGCGGCCCTCGCGGGGGTGGCCCTCCTCTCCGGGTGCGTCCACATCCGGGGCACGGCCGAGCAGCCCGCGGTGTTCCGGGTGCGCTTCGAGGGGCTTCAGCGGCTCGACGCCGACGATCTGGCCGAGAAGCTCGCCACCCACGAGTCCGACCACTCTCCACCGATCCCCATCATCGGACCGCTCCTTCACCAGATCTCCGGCGCACGCCAGCGGCTCGCGGATCTGGAGGAGCCGCCGCCCGTCCCGATCGTGGGTCCGGCGCTCTACGCCCTGCGGGGCACGGGGCAGAACACGATGGTGTCGCTGCTCGACCGGGATCAGCTCGAGGTCGACCGGCGCCGGATCGAGGCGTACGCGCGGGAGCGGGGCTACTACGACGCCCGCGTGGTGGACGCGCGGGTCGTCCCGGTGGGCCCGGAGCAGGTGGATGTCGTCTTCGTGGTCGAGGAGGGCGAGCCGGTCCGGGTCTCGAAGATCGAGATCGCCGGCATGGAGGAGACACCGGAGGCGACCGCCGCCGTCCGCAAGCCCGCCCTGCGCGAGGGAGACGTGTTCACGGTGGCCGCGTACGACGCGCTCCGCGATCAGCTCACCGGCGCGCTCCAGAACAACGGCTGGGCCACCGCCGCGGTGGAGCAGGAGGCTCAGGTGCTCCCGGACGAGCACACGGCGAGCGTGCGGTACACGGTGGAGCCGGGCGCGCGGTACCGGTTCGGCCCCGTGTTCGTGGCCGGCGCGGGCGCCGTCTCGAGGGAGCGGATCCGGCGGCGTGCGACCGAGGACGTCCGGCCGGGCGCCTGGTTCGACCAGAGCAAGCTCGCGGCCGTCCAGTCCCGCGTCTTTTCCATGGGCGTCTTCAGCGGCGCGCGCGTGAGCCGCGGCACGCCGGACGCGGAGCGCGGGATCATCCCGGTGGTCGTCTCGGTCCGCGAGGCTCCGTTTCGCAGCGTACGGCTCGGCCCCGGCATCGGCTTCGTCTCCAACAGCCGCGTGGATCTCTTCGGGACCGCCGGGTGGACGCATCGCAACTTCCTCGGCGACCTGCGGAAGCTCGACGCCTCGCTCACCGCCGGCTATGCGTGGCTGTTCGAGGCTCGCGGCGAGTCGGAGGATCCCACCGTGGACGAGCGGGTCCGGGACGGCCCCGTCGGCACCCTCGCCCTCGACTTCTCGCAGACCGACCTGGGCGGGCGGCCCCTCGACTTCGTCGCGCACGTCGAGGTCCAGCGCGGGCTCGAGCAGGGGTACGACTTCTGGGCCCAGCGCCTGCGGCTCTCCTTGCCGATCCGGCTCTCGAGGCGGATCACCTTCGTCCCGTCCTACAACATCGAGGTGTACCAGCTCGAGAACGCGACCCAGTTCCCCGACCCCGACAATCCGGACGAGGAGCTTCCGAGCCCGGTGCTTCGCTCCTGCGAGCCGGTGGGCGCCTCGACCACGCGCGGCGTGTGTCTCCTGTCCTATCTCGAGCAGCGGATCGAGTGGGACGGCCGCGACGACCCGGTGAACCCGAGGCGCGGCTTCTATCTCGCGTTCGCCGTCCAGGAGGGCGGGCACGTCGGCGGCTTCGGCTACCAGTACCTTCGCCTCGTCCCCGAGGCGCGCCTGTACCTGCCCATCGGCGAGCGATCGGTCCTCGCCGCCCGCGCCCGGCTGGGAGCGTTCATCCCGCTCGGCGAAAGCGAGCCGCCGCCCACGGTGGCCCTCTTCTTCGCCGGCGGGCCGTCCTCCATGCGCGGGTACCGGCTCGACCGGCTCTCGCCGTACGAAGGCGATCCCGCGGTGCCCGTCGGCGGCAACGGCCTCGCCGAGTACTCGGCGGAGCTGCGCTTCCCCGTGCGCGGGAACGTCTTCGGAGCGCTCTTCGTGGACGCGGGCTACGTCTCGTACCGATCGGCCGTGCCGAACGCCTACCAGTTCGCGCTCGCCCCCGCGCGCCTCCAGTGGGCAGCCGGCTTCGGGATCCGGTACCGGACACCGGTGGGCCCGCTCCGCCTGGACCTCGCTGCCCGCCTGCCGAACGACTTCTCGCCCGGGGTGCCCTTCGACGATCGGTTCCCGCCCGTCCCGGGGAACGGGGGACAGCCGGGGACCCGGCGCGAAGACTGGTGGGCGTTGCACCTGAGCGTCGGGGAGGCGTTCTAGATGCGCGGCGTCGGGACCACCGTCCGGCTGCTGGGCTGGGTGGTGCTCTCCGTCCTCGCCGTGATCGGTCTCGGCGTCTCGGCGCTCGCCGCCTGGGCGAGCTCGTCGTGGGGGCGGCCGGTCGTGGCCGAGAAGCTCGTCCGGCTGGTGGACGATCGCGTCGCCGGCTCGCTCGAGCTGCGCGGGATCGAGCTCCTCCCCGACGGGACGATCGCCGTCCGGGACTTCGCCGCCTACGACCCGGAAGGCCAGCTCGTCCTCCAGGTCGATCGGCTGCTCGTGTCGGCGGACCTCCGGCGGCTGCGGAACCGCGTGGTCGGGTTCTCGGTGGTCCTCGAAGGAGCGGTCGTGCTCGTCGGCGAGGACGCCGAAGGCCGCATCTCGATCGCGCGCGCCTTCGCGCCGGCGCGCCCCTCACCCC
>JAEZXM010000328.1 GCA_023419875.1 Pseudomonadota bacterium
CAGGACGCCCGGGACGCGACGCAGGTCATCGGGGTCGTCGCGCAGGGCGGGCTCTCGCTCGACGACCGGGACGACTACTTCCGGCGGGGGCCCAGGGACGTGGCCCTCCAGGAGGGGTTCCGCGCGCACGTGGCGCGCATGTTCGAGCTCGCGGGCGAGCCATCGGCGCGGGCCGCGGCCCAGGCGATCCGGGTCTTCGAGCTCGAGAGGGAGCTCGCCTCGGCGCACTGGACGAAGGTCGAGGGCCGCGATCCGCGGCGGGTCTACAACCGCGTCGAGCGCGCCGGACTGGAGAAGCTCGCGCCGCGGTTCGACTGGGGGCGGTTCCTCACCGCCGTCGGGCAGCCCGGGCTCACGGCGTTCACCACGACCACCCCCAGGGCGGTGCAGAAGCTCGACGCGCTGGTCGCGGACGTGCCGCTCGAGACCTGGCGGGCCTACATGCGCTGGCGGCTCCTCTCCGAGATGGCGCGCCTGCGCGCCGTCCCGCGCGCCTTCGTCGAGGAGCGGTTTGCTTTCCATAGCAAGCACCTCTCCGGGCAGGAGGCGCTGCGGCCGCGCTGGAAGCACTGCGTGTGGGCCACCGGGAGAGCGCTCGGCGAGGCGCTGGGCCAGGCCTTCACGCGACGCTCCTTCGGCGAGGAAGGGAAGGCGAGATCGCGCGAGCTCGTCCTCGAGATCGAGGCCGCGTTCGGCCGGAACCTCGACGGGCTCAATTGGATGGACGAGCCCACCCGCCGCTTCGCGCACGAGAAGCTCGCCCGCGTGGTGAACAAGATCGGCTACCCGGATCGCTGGCGCGACTACTCCGCCCTCGAGCTGGACCGGCGCTCGTTCTTCCGGAGCGTGCTCGCCGCCCAGGAGTTCGAGGTGGACCGCCAGCTCGCGAAGATCGGCGCGCCCGTGGACCGGCTGGAGTGGCAGATGGCGCCCCACATCGTGAACGCCTACTACCACTGGGCGCTCCACGAGATGGTCTTCCCGGCGGGCATCCTCCAGCCGCCGTTCTTCATCCCCGACGCGCCCGCCGCGTTCAACTTCGGCGCGATCGGGATGGTCATGGGCCACGAGCTCACGCACGGGTTCGACGACGAGGGCCGGCAGTTCGACGCGAACGGCAACCTCCGCGAGTGGTGGACGCCGCGGGTGGGCGCGGAGTTCGACCGCCGGGCGGCGTGCCTGGTAGACCAGTACGGAGGGTATGTGGCGGTGGACGACGTCCGGCTCGACGGCAAGCTCACGCTCGGCGAGAACATCGCCGACCTCGGCGGGGTGAAGCTCGCCCACGAGGCGTACCGCGCCCTGCAGGCGCGCCGGCCCGAGCCCGGGGTGGCCGGGTTCACGCCCGACCAGGTGTTCTTCCTCTCGTTCGCGCAGTCCTGGTGCGCGCTCGTTCGACCCGAGCAGGCGCGTCGCGACGCCCGGGACGATTACCACTCGCCGCCCAAGTGGCGGGTGAACGGCTCGCTCGCGAACCTGCCTGCGTTCCAGGAGGCCTTTTCCTGCCCGGCGGGCAGCCCGATGGTGCGGAGCGGCGAGAAGCGCTGCGAGCTCTGGTAGCGGCGCGGGCCGCGCCGCCTCACTGCTGGAGCTGCTCCAGCACCGTGTCGAACACGACCATCTCCAGGCGCTCGACGTCCGGCTCCGGCATCCCGATCCACCGGAACGACACGAGCGCGCTGCCGGGCTGAACCTTCGTCTCGATGACCTGCGCTTCGCAGCGGAGCGGCTCCTCTCCCGGCAGACGGAGCGTGACCTTGAGCTGCTCGCCCATCTTCGGCCCCTTGGGGAGCACCGCGGAGAACCCGCCGGAGGAGATGGTCCTCGTCGCCGTGCGCAGCGCGCCGTCGAAGAAGTCGAGATCCGCCTGGAGGGCCCGCGCGGTGCGCAGGGTGCGCCGGGGCTGCACCCCGGGCTCGAGGGCCACGCGCTGCGCGGAGAGGAGAGCGCGCGCCAGCTCGTTTCGGGCTTCGCGGTATTCCGCCAGCGACTCGGCCGAGAGCGCACCGCGCCGGGCCTCGGCGTGCACCGACCGGAACACACGAAGCCAGTCCGCGAAGCTCATGGGTCGCTCCGTCATCGCAGGGTCGGCACCCACCGCACCCGTACCGGGCAGGCCGCCCTGGCGAATCACCAGGAGCGGAGTCTACCTTCTCGTATGCACGCCGGCTGCACCCTCGTTCTCGCCTTGCTCGCCACCGTCCCCCTCGGATGCACCTCCTCCGTCGGCGCGGGAGGGCGCGTCGGCGGCGTGGGGGTCGGCGCGAGCGCGACCGTCACCCCGCCGCCCGAGCGAGCGGACACCCGCTTGTGCATGTACGACCGCGCCAGGGGTGAGCTCCGGACGTGCCTGCACTTCTCCTTCGGACGGTGCGAGCTGTTCGGCGATCGGTGCTCCAGGGAGACGCGGGATCCTGCGCAGGACGGCTCCGCGCCGCCGGCCGCGCCGAGGTGAGCGTCACGGACTCCGGACCCTCAACGCCCGTGCGCCGCCGCGGCGGGCACCGCCCGGGGGCCGGCCGCCTTCGCCTCGTCCACGCGCTCGAGCAACCGGCGCGCGAGATCGGTCCGTTCGCCGCCGCTCGCGACCATGGCCCGGAGCGCGGTCGGGAAGGCGTCGTCCCGGTCTTCGGAGCGCGCGAGGCCGGAAACGAGCCGGCCGGCAGCGGCGTCGGCGACGGCCGCGGTCGCGGTCCGGAGGGCATCCACCGTCTCCTCCGGCGCGCTGGCCGCCACGCCTGCCTGCGCCTCCTCGATGGAAGCCGCGAGCCGCTCGTCCTCGAGGGGACGGCCGCCCAGCTCCACGAGCCGCCGCAGCGCCTCCGGCTCGTCGTCGGCGGCGACGTCGGCGAGCGACGAGACCACCGGGCCCGGGGAGAGCTCGGGAAGAAGGCCCCAGAGCCGGAGCAGTGCGT
>JAEZXM010000347.1 GCA_023419875.1 Pseudomonadota bacterium
GGCCGAGATCGAGCAGCCGGAAATGCCAGGGCGGATGGCCCGGCGCAAAGGGGGCGCTCGCGAGCGCGCCGAGGTGCTCGCGGAGCGCCCGCGCGCCCCCGCCCAGGGCCGCGTGCTCGAGGTGGCGCGAGAGCTCGAACCCCGGGTCGTCTTCCCACTCGGCGGGTCCGACCACCGGATCGCGCACGCGCTGCCGGAAGCGCCTCAGGCCCAGGAGTCGCTCCTCGACGAGCGAGCGCAGGCGCGCGAACGGGAGGGGCTCGGCGAGGTCCAGCAGGGCGACGATGTCGGCCGGGTTCTCCGGCCGGTCCATCCGCAGCCAGGCTGCGTCCACCCGGCGCATCGGCTCGCGGAAGTTCACCGGAGGCTCGCGGAGGACAACTCCAGGGCTGGGGTAGGCACGGGTGCGCCGGAAACCAGGGCCTTCGCGGGGAAGGACGACGGGTGTGGCGCATCGAGGCGGCGAGCGGCGCAAACGACCCCGAAGGGTTTGTGCTAGAGTCCCAACAAATCGAGCGCCACGCGTGTGCTGCGTCGTTCGGGGCGCTCACACCTTCCGCACCTCGAGAGGTCTGGCCATGAAGCACAACGTGCGTTCCGTCTTCGTCGCGCTGTTCGCCTCGCTGGTCGGATCGGCGTGCGGCGGCGGAAGCTCGACGCCCGACGTCGTCCTCGACCCGAGCTACTACACGAACAAGTACGACTACGCCGACACGGACTCGTTCCTCGGGCGCGGCATCAACCTCGGGAACTACTTCGAGGCGGAGGTTCGACCGCACTGCCCCACGGGGGAGAACTGCTGGACCGGCCGATTCCTGGAGCAAGCCGACGTCGAGCTCATCAAGGCGGCGGGGTTCAAGTCGGTTCGCATCCCGGTCCGCTGGTCGGATCACGCGGCCGAAACGCCGCAGTATGAGATCGACGCCGCGTTTCTGGATCGCGTGCAGGTGGTCGTGGACTGGGCGATCGCCGCGGATCTCAAGGTCGTCCTCAACACCCACCACTACGTGCAGATGATGAACGAGCCGGCGACGAACCTGCCCGGTCACCGCGCGCGCCTCGCGGCGATCTGGGGGCAGATCTGCGACCGGTTCCCCACGACGAGCTATCCGGTGGACCAGGTCGTGTTCGAGCTGCTCAACGAGCCGAACGGGACCGTCGGGTACACGGAGTGGAACGGGATCATCGACGAGCTCACCACGGTCATCCGGACAACGAAGGGACAGTCGGTTCGAAAGATCATGGTCGGCACCGCCAACTGGGGCGGGCCGGCCGGGCTCGACCATCTCTCCCTCCCCGAGAGCGCCAACGCCGACAACACGATCATCACGATTCACTGGTACGAGCCGTTCCGCTTCACGCACCAGGGGGCGGACTGGGTCAATCCGCCGGGCTCGGCGGACGAGTGGATCGGCACGACGTGGCGCGGGACCAGTGGGGAGCAGCAGCCGCTCCTGAATCTCTACGAGTCGGTGGAGGACTGGATCGCGGATCAGGGTGAGCCCTTCGAGGTCTTCGTGGGTGAGTTCGGCGTGTACGGCGAGTACGCCGAAGCCGAGTACCGGAAGGCCTGGACCGCCTTCATCGCCCGCGAGGCCGAGGCGCGCGGCTGGAGCTGGGCCTACTGGGAGTTCGACCAGGGCTTCGGCGCGTACGACCGCGACGTCGGCGAGTGGCGCCCGGAGATCATCGACGCGCTCCTGCCGGCGGACGCGCCTCCGCCACCTCCGGAATAGCGACATGGAGGCGGCGTAGGGCCTGTTCGAGCGCTGGATCGAGTTCGCCCTTCGACTTCGGACCGCCTCGCGGCCCTACGCTCAGGGCGAGCGGGGCAAGAGGAGAAACGAAGAGGGCGCCCAGCGGCGCCCTCTCGAGTCCTCACGCGTACGCGAGCCCGCTCACATCGTATGACACGCGCTGCACATCGGCTTGGAGGCCGGGTTCTCGCCCTCGTGCCTGCGGAGGAACGAGCGCGGGTGCGGGTTCCCGCCGACGCCGCCCATCTGGTGGCAGCCGACGCAGGTCGAGGAGGCGCCGTTGTCGTGGCAGGCGGCGCAGCTCACGATGTCGCGGCGCGCGGCGGCCCCGTGGCCGTTCGGGCCGGTGTCCGTCGCCCAGCCGACCGGGTGCGGGTCGCGCACGTTCACGGCCTGGTTGGTCACGCCCTGGAGCGTGTGGCAGGAGGAGCAGAACGCGGAGCCGTGGCAGGTGCGGCAGCTCGCCGGGTTCGCCTGCGCGTCCACCGTGTGCCGGGAGACGTAGTCGCCGCGGTGGATGAAGCCCTTGTCCACCGCCTCGGGGAAGATCACCGACGGCCGCGCCGCGGTGGTCTGGGAGGCGTGGCACTCGGAGCAGGACGTCTGGTCGTGGCAGGCGGCGCAGCTCTCGGCCGTCGGCCGCGCCATCGAGCCGTGCACCTTCATCCAGTCGCCCGCGTGCGAGAACGCGGTCTGCGGCAAGTAGCCCTTCAGATCGACGTGGCAGGGCGTGCACCGCGCGGCGGCGAAGTCGGACTGGTGCTCGTGGCAGCTCGTGCAGGCGGCCATCGGCGGCACCGGCGCCTGGGCGGTGCCGATCTCGGGCAGCTTCTGGTGGCAGGTGCGGCAGTCCTTCACCTTCGCCAGGTGCTGCTGATGGTCGATCCGGATCCGGAGCGGCCGGTTCCGGGCCGGGAGCTGCGCCGTGACGTCGCTGTCGTGGCACTCGTTGCAACGCGTGTCCGTCGAGGGCGACTTCGGGAGCTCCACGTGGCGCACGCCTTCCTGGAGCTGCTTCGCGCCGGCGATCCCCTCGTGGCACGCGGTGCAGGCGACTTCGCCCTCGACGTGCGGCTGGTGCGGGAAGACGTACGCCGGGTCGGGCGCGCGCGCCTCCTGGCGCTGGGGCTTGAGCGAGCAGGCGGCGCCGCCGAGGAGCAGGCCGGCGGCCAGGGAGGCGAGGGCTGCGGGGAGGGCTCGGCGGATCATCACCGCACCTCCACGGTCCGGTACGTCTGGTTGTACGCGAGCTTCAGCATGAGGTCGTAGGTCTGCTCGAGGTAGGGCGTCATCCCGGCGCTGCCGGCGACGACGACGTTGAAGCCGTAAGGGAGCGGGTAGCCGGCGCTCACCGTCCCGGTGATCGCCTGATCGTACCCGTTCACCTCCTCGCGGAAGAACGTGCCCAGGACGTCGCCCGTGACGAAGGCCTTGCCCAGCTCGCGCCGGGCCCAGAGGCGGCCGCCGACGTAACCGTTGACGAACGCGTCGAGGCGGAAGGCCTCGAGCCCCACCGAGGTCCGGCCGCGCGACCAGTCCGCGCGGGCCCGGACATCCGAGCCGAGCTCGCTGCCGCTGCCGTCCTCGCCCGGCTCGGCGCGCACGTGCACGTCGGCGCCGACGTGGAGCCCGCGGCCAATGTCGTAGGTCACGCCGCCGCCGAGCTCGGTCCAGACGGAGTCGGCGAACACCGAGAGGATCGAGTTGCGGGAGAGGAGCAGGCTGGGCTCCACGCGGCGGGCGTCGGCGGTGAGGTGGAGCCTGCGCGTGACGCTCACCGAGATCGCGCCGCTCGCCTCGGCGAGGCGGCGCTCGGGGAGGCTGTAGGTGCCGAAGCCGGAGAGGACGAGGTTGGAGCTCCGGAACGGCTGGAGCCGGATGTCGCCGCCGAGCTCCTCACGCACCGTCTCACCGCCGTCCGTCACGATGTTGGCCGAGGATCCGATCTCGAGACCGCGCCCGGCGATCCCGCGGATGGGCAGACCGAACGCGACCCGCCCGCCGTAGGCGAGCGTGCCGCCCACCGGATTCCAGCTCTCGATGCCCTCGCGGCCCTGGAACCGCTGCGAGGTCGGGGACCCGCCCCAGGCGGCGACCGAGATCTGCGCGACCGAGATCGGGATCACGACGGTGGCGTACCCGCCGTCGAGCTGGATCATCCGGGCCACGCCCGTCGGCACCATGCTCCGGCCGGCGCGCAGGGTGAGCCGGCGGTTCAGGAACTTCGCCTGCACGTAGCCGGTGGTGACGTCGCCGCTGAGCCGCCCGCCCATACCCGCATCCCATCGGCGCTCGGCGAGATCGACCGATCCCCAGGTCGAGAGGACGATCCGCAGATCGTCGGAGAAGCCGTTCTCGATGTCCCGTGCGGAGAGGGTCAGGACCTCGAAGAGCGGGGCGACGGTGACGAGCTCCGGGCTCGTGCCGCCCCGGAAGCGCGGCTCCTGACCCAGGAGGAGGAACGTGGTGGAGCTCGCCTCGACGGTGGCGGCCCGGGCCGCGGAGGTCGAGAGCAGCGCGACCAGTGCGGCGAGCATGGGAGTCTGGCGCATCACGCGTGGACCTCGGGCTGTGGGCTGACGCGGGTAAGTGGCGTTGGCGACGGACGACGGTAGCGGGAACTATGGTCGCAGAACCATTGCACAGGCGGGCCAGCGCCATCTTGCGGCAGGTCAAGCTCGGCAGGATAGCCCCCCGTAAATTTTGCGCTTCCTTTTGCGAGGTGAGGGGCACCCGGAGCACCGACCGTGAAGGCCCACAGGGCCAGGCGGGCGCTGCCTGCGGCCGGTAGGATCCCGCAGATGATCCGGGCACTCGCCACCGCCGCCGCCCTTCTCTGCGCCTGCGCCCCGGCGAGGCCCCGACCGACGGTCAAGGTCCCGCCGCTCGCCGGCACCACGCTCGCGCTCTCCGGCCCCGACCTCGGCGGGCGGGAGGTGCGCGTCGAAGCCCCCGGCAAGGTGGTGGTGGTGGACTTCTTCGCCTCCTGGTGCGACCCGTGCCGCATCCAGCTCCCGCATCTCGCGGCGCTCTCCCGTGAGCTCGGCGAGCAGGGGCTCGTCGCCTACGGCATCACCGTGGACGACGAGCGCGAGGCGGCCCAGGGCTTCGCGCGTACCCTCGGGGCGGAGTTCCCGATCGTCTGGGACCCCGGGGGGGACCGGCTGGCGCGGCCGCTCGGGATCGAACGGCTCCCGACCACGCTCCTCGTCGATCGCCGCGGCGTCGTCCGCCACGTGCACGTCGGGTACGACGCGCACGTGGAGGAGCGGATCGCGGCGGAGGTGCAGGCGCTGCTCCAGGAGCAGTGACGCCCGGTGAGGCCCGGTGAGGCTCCGTCGATCGGGTCGAGGCGAGTGCCGTTACGCTCCGTTTACAGTTCCGCGGCCTCCTTCGCGGCATCCTCGCCGTCAAGGAGGTCGTCATGAGTCCCTCGCTCGTTTCCTTCCGCTGGCTCCCCGCGCTCGCCGCCGGCTCGCTGAGCGCCGTGCTCGCCTTCGCCGTCGTCCGCCCCGGCGCTTCCGAGGCCGGGGCGAACGGCGCTCCGCCGCTCGCCGTCGCCGGCCCGGTGCAGCTCTTCGGTGCGGTCGTGCGCGAGGGGACGGGCTTCGAGGTGCACGTCCGGGCGGTGAAC
>JAEZXM010000371.1 GCA_023419875.1 Pseudomonadota bacterium
CCCGGGGGCGGGGGGGGCGGGGGGGGGCGCCGGGGGGCGCCGCGGCCCGGTCCACGGGGTCGGACCCGGTATGCTTCCCGACGGTGCCTGACGCGCCATGAGAGGCCCCTTCCAGCACCGCGGCGTGGTGGCGTCGCTCGTGGTCCCCGGCATCGCGGTGATGATCTTCGCGATGCTGGTGCCGCTCGGCTTCAGCCTCTACTACAGCTTCACCAACTGGGCCGGCTTCGGCGCCTACCGCCAGGTGGGGGTCGAGAACTACGTCGAGATCCTGCTCCACGACGGCGTGTTCTGGCGGGCGCTCTTCAACACGCTGCTTCTCATGGTCGTGACCATCGTCGTACAGAACCCCATCGCCTTCGCGCTGGCGGCGGTCCTGGCCCACGTCTCGAAGAAGCTCTCGCGCTTCCTCCGGACGATCTACTTCGTGCCGGCGGTGCTCTCGCTCGTCATCGTCGCGAAGATGTGGGTGAACATCTTCAACCCAACGTACGGGATCCTGAACAAGCTCCTGCGGGCGGTGGGCCTGGAGGCGCTCGCGTTCTCGTGGCTCTCCGACCCGCGCACGGCGATCTGGGCGGTGATCTGGATCATCGTCTGGCAGGGGTTCGGCTGGGCGCTGCTCTTCTACTACGCCGGGCTCATGACGGTGCCGAAGGAGATGGAGGAGGCGGCGCGCGTGGACGGGGCGAGCTGGTTCCAGACCTACTGGCACATCGTCATCCCGTACCTCCGTCCGGCGATCGCGGCGGTGATCGTCATCGACGTCATCTCGTCGATGAAGCAGATGGAGCTCATCTTCCTCTCCACCAACGGAGGCCCGGGGATGCTCACGCAGTTCGTGAGCGTGTACCTGTACCAGAAGGCCTTCGCCTCGGGGGAGTACGGGTACGGGAACGCGCTGTCGGTCCTCTTCGTGCTCCTCTCGGTCGGCCTCACCCTGCTCGTCATGCGCGTCCTGCGCTCGGTGCCCCGCGAGGAGGGGGAGGGATAGGCCATGCCCCGAAGCGTCGCCAAGGTCTCGAGGAGGACCCTGCTCTACGCCGCCCTCGTGGTCTTCGGGCTCCTGCAGCTCTTCCCGCTCGTCTGGGTGGGCTCGTACTCGCTGCAGCGGTCGGGCGACCTGTTTGGAGACGAGCTGCTCAAGCTGCCCACCGACCCGCAGTGGCAGAACTACGTCCGCGCGTTCCGCGACGGCCGGATCCTCCGCTACGCGCTGAACAGCCTGATCGTGGTCTCGATCTCCACCGCCCTCACGACGATCCTGTCGTTCTGCCTCGCCTACGCGATCACGCGGATGCGGTGGCGGCTGAAGGCGCTCGCGATTGGCGGCGTGATGATGGGCATGGTGATCCCCATCCACACGACCCTGCTTCCGAATTTCATCTGGTTCGCGAAGCTCGATCTCATCGACACGCACGTGGGCGTCATCATCCCCTATGTCGCCTTCACGCTGTCGTTCAGCACCCTCGTCTACATGGGGCACTTCAAGACGTTGCCGCGGTCGATCGAGGAGGCGGCCCTGATCGACGGCGCCTCGTGGCCCCGGATTCTCTGGAGCGTGGTGGCGCCGCTCTCCCTGCCGGCCACCATGACGGTTGCGGTGATGACGTTCCTCAACAACTGGAACGAGTACATCATGGCCAACACCTACCTGGCCACGGACGACCTGCGCACGCTGCCGTTCTCGATCGTCCGCTTCCAGGGCCAGTACTCGTCCGACTACGCGGTCCAGTTCGCCTGCATGGTCTGCGTGGCCGTGCCGGCGCTGCTCCTGTATTTCGTCTTCAGCCGGCGGATCATGGAGGGCGCGACCGCCGGCGCCATCAAGGGCTGACGGCCCGCAGGGAGGGTGACGATGTCCGAGCGCGCGATGCTGCGGTTCCCCGAGGGTTTCCTCTGGGCGACCGCCACCGCCACGGTGCAGGTGGACGGGGCCGCCAACGAAGGAGGGAAGGGGGAGTCGATCTGGGATCGGTTTGCGAAGGATCCAGCCCACATCGACGACCGCTCCACGCCTGCGGTCACCTGCGATCACTACCGTCGGTACAAGGACGACTTCGCGCTCATGGCCTCGCTGGGCCTGAGGAACTACCGGTTCTCGATCGCCTGGCCGCGCGTCGTCCCCGACGGCGACGGCGCCGTGAACCCGGCCGGCCTCGACTTCTACGACCGGCTCGTCGACGCGATGCTCGGGCACGGCATCCGCCCGTTCGCGACCCTGTTCCACTGGGACCTGCCGCAAACGCTTCAGGAGAAGGGCGGGTTCGCGAGCCGATCGACCATCGACGCCTACGTTCGCTACGCCGAGACGGTGGTCCGCCGGCTCGGCGATCGGGTGAAGGACTGGATGACCCACAACGAGCCGTGGGTGTTCTCGTTCTGCGGGCACCTGTACGGCGTGCACGCGCCGGGGGGGAAGGATCTGCGGACGGCGCTCGCCGTCGCGCACAACCTCCTCGTCTCGCACGGAAAGGCGGTCCCCGCGATCCGCGCGGCCTGCCCCGGCGCGCGGGTCGGCCTCGTGAACAACCTCGAGTGGATCGAGCCCGCCTCCGATCGCGTCGAGGACGTGGCCGCCGCCACCCGCTGGGACGGGGCGTTCAACCGCTGGTTCCTCGATCCGCTCTACGGCCGCGGGTACCCGCACGATCTCGAGGCGTGGTACGGCGCCGACGGCCCGGCGATCGCCCCCGGCGATCTCGAGGCGATCACGGTGCCGACCGATTTTCTGGGCGTGAACTACTACACACGCCGGCTCATCGCCCACGATCCCACCCCCAGATCGCAGTCGGTCCGCGCCTTCCTGTCGGCCAAGCAGATCTACTGGCCGTTCGTCCCGCGGGCCGAGTTCGACGAGTGGGAGATCTCGCCGGAGGGGCTCTACCGCACGCTGCTCCGGGTGCAGCGTCAGTACCGGCCCGCGAGCCTCTACGTGACCGAGAACGGCACCAGCTTCCCGGACCAGCCAGGCCCGGATGGCGCCGTGCACGACCTCTTCCGCGTCCGGTACGTCGCCCGGCACGCGGCGGCGGTGCACCAGGCCATCGCCGACGGCGCCCAGGTGCGCGGCTACTTCCTCTGGTCCTTCATGGACAACTGGGAGTGGGCGTTCGGGTTCACCAAGCGTTTCGGCATGATCCACGTGGACTACGAGACCCAGAAGCGGACGCTCAAGGACTCCGGTCGCTGGTTCGCGGCGGCGGCTCGCGACAACGGGTTCGCGCTGGCGGACGCGAACGCAAACCTCTGATCGCCCGCGGGTTCGGGCGATTCCGTTGACGCGGCGCGTCAGGCACCTCATCATGTCCGGGTGAGGTGTGAGATGGCTTCGTTCCACGACGAGCACCGCTGGCCCCCTCTCCTGGTCGCCCTCCGCCGCGCCACCCGTCCGGATCGCGCGCGCGTCGCCGCCTATGCGGGGATGTTCCGCTCTCCGTCCGGATGGGACGCGTACGCGGAGTTCCTCGCCGCGCACGGCGCCTGGCTCGACGCCCTCGACCGCGCGCTGGCCCGCTCGGGCGCGGCGCACCTGCCGCTGCGCGACGGCGCGGAGGAGGGGTTTCCGCGCGAGGCGCAGGAGCTCCCGTCGCCGCGGACGCGCGCTCACGCGCTCGGCTACCTCTACGTGTACGAGGCCTTCCGACTCGGCCGCACCGTTCTCGCCCGGCGCTTGCGCGGCCGCGAGGAGGTCGAGGCCCGGGCCGACGAGGCCGGGCGCTCGTGGCGGGATCTCGCGGCCCAGCTCGAGCGCGTGCCGATCGAGGAGCACGGCGCGGTGGTGCAGGGCGCGCTCGACGCCTTCGCCGAGTGGGAGCGCCAGCTCGGCGCCGCGCTCGCACGGCTGGGCCTCGCACCCGGCGAGATCCGCGCTGCCTGATACCGGCGCCGGCGCGCCCGCTCAGCGATACCCCGCCTCGACGTACGCCTTCACCCATCGCCCGGAGTCGGTGAGGTGGGCGTCGGTCCAGCCCGCGGTGGGCGCGCCGGGGGCGAGCGCGCTCGCCGTCTCGGACTTGTCGTTGAGCGACCAGTTGAGAGAGCTGATGGAGTTCGCGTCGAGGAAGTCGGTCCAGCGCTTCGACTCGGCGGGATCGAAGTTGCGATCCCCGGAGGCATCGCAGGTGCCCCACTCGGTGACGAAGACCGCGGCCCCGAGCTTCATGGCGAAGACGGCCTTGTCCCGGAGCGACTGGCGGTGCGTCGCGGCGTAGAAGTGGAGCGTGTAGGCGACGTTCCGGTCGGTCTTGACGGGATCGAGCGCCGCCGTGTCCACGTCCTGCGACCACGTGGGCGTGCCGAGGACGACGAGGTTCGGGCTCCCCGCCTTGCGGATCGCCTTGATCACCGCCTCGTGGTACGGCTTCAGCTCCTCGTCCCACCTGTGCCGCATCGGCTCGTTGAACGGTTCCCACACGAGGTTCGGCGAGGCCGCGTACTCGCGCGCAAGCTTCGCGAAGAACGCCACGGCCTCCTTCTCCAGCAGGGCATGGCTGTGCCAGTCGACGATGACGTACATGCCCCGGGCGATCGCTGCGTCGATCACGGCGCGCGCACGGGCCTCGTTGGCCGCGGGATCGACCAGGTACCCGCCGTCGTTCTGGACCCCGACGGCGGCGCGCACCACGGTCGCGTTCCAGCCGTTGGCGAGCGTGTCGAGCACGCTCGCGTCGTAGAACCGCTCGCCGCCCCAGCCGGTGTTGCTCCAGAACAGGCTCATGCCGCGGAGCTGGACCGGTTGCCCGGTCCGGCTGCAGATCTTGGCGCCGCACACGCGCAGCCGCCCGTGGGCCTCCACCGGCGACACCGTCCAGCGTGCGGGCCTCGCGGCCGGAGCCGCGGGGGTGGAGTCCACCTGCGGGCGCTGGCCAGCACAGGAGGCGAGGAGGAGGGCGATCGTGAGGGACAGCGGCCTGAGGGTCGGCATGAACGCTCCGGCGGGAGGGTGAGAGGCGGGAGACTAGCACGCAGGCCGCACACGTTCAGCAGGCCCGCATCGCGCGTTGCCGCCGCCACTGACCGTGCGCGGCACCGCCCGACTCCATCCGCTCGAGGAGGCCGCGGGTGGCCTCGTCGACGGCGCCGGGCGGTTCGTTCGCCCAGGGGGATCCGGGGAGTGGCATGAAGGCGTGCGCGTGCACGCGCGCGCCCAGCGCGCCGAGGCGCTCGACGAGCGCGCGCGTCGCCGCGCGATCGGCCTCCTCCTCTCCGGGCAGACCGATCACGACGTCCACGCTCGTCCGGAACCCCGCCTCGACGCAGAGGGCAGCGGCGCGCTCCACGTCGAGGGCGCCGTGGCCGCGCCCCATGGCCGCGAGCATCCGCTCGGAGCCGGACTGCGCGCCGAGGATGATCGTCCGGTTGTCGCACCAGCGCCGGATGAGGGAGAGCGCCCGCACCGAGACGTGCTCGGGCCGGAGCTCGGAAGGAAAGCTGCCGAAGAAGAGACGGCGGTCCGGCCCCGCCTCCTCGCGCGCCCCGGCGAGAAGCGCCTCGACCGCGTCGAGCTGGCAACCCGCGCCGGAGGAGCCGTAGGAGAGGGCCGAGGGGCTCAGGAACCGGATGTCTCGAGTCGCGATCTCGCGGTGGAAGCGCACCCAGCGGCGGACCTCGGCGAGCGATCGGTGGCGGAACCGCGCGCGGAAGAGGAACGGCGTCTGGCAGAAGCGGCAGGCCCAGACGCAGCCGCGGGTGATCTCGAGCGGTCCGATCCGCTGCGCGCGCGGGGCGCACGGCGGGAACGCGTTCAGCTCCACCGCCGGCGCGCGGGGGCTCCGGCGCACCGCACCGGCCTCGAGCCACGCGAGGCCCGGGACGGTGTTCCAGGGAGCGCCGGCCTCGAGCCGGGCGAGCAGCGCCGGCAGGGTCTCCTCGGCCTCGCCGATGACGGCGACGTCGAAGCCGGCGCGGAGCGCGTCCTCGGGCGCGGCGCTCGCGTGCGGGCCGCCGGCGATGTGGATCGCCCCCGGCGCCGTCCGCGCGCGCACGCCCGCGAGCTCCCGGGCGACCTCCGCGAAGCTGGCCGTGTAGAACGACCAGGCGACGACCGGGAGCCGTCCCGACACCAGAGCTCCGTCCACGATCCCCGGCAGCGCCTCCGGCCCGTCTGCCGCCGTGCAGCGCACGCGGGACGTCGCGGGCGTGACCTCGACCGCGCCCCACAGCACGTTGAGCGCGTGGCGTGAGGTCCGGCGGTAGTGGAGGACGAGCTCGAGCACGGGCGATGTTCGCACGCCGTCCGCGGGAGGCACAACGACACCGCCCGAGGCGCTCACCAGATCACCGGAACTCCCCCGCCCGCACCGCCTGGACGCAATCGGTCCGGCCGCTCGTCTCGCACTGCGCGACCGTGCGCGCGAACCGCGCCTCCGGGAACTCGGGCGACAGCTCGAGGAGTCGCTCGATCGCCGCGAGCTCGCCGGCGTGGTCGCCGGTCGCGTGGCGCGCCCGGGCCAGGTAGTACCAGCCGTTCGGCTCGCGCGGCGCGATCTCGGTGGCACGGGCCGCGTGCGGGAGCGCGCCCGCGGCGTCGTTCGTCCGCAGCTTCGCCCAGGCGAGCGCGCCGGCGACGCGGCCCGAGCGCGGATCGGACCGCCGTGCGATCTCGAGCATCCGGATCGCCTCGGACCAGTCGCCGCGGTGTCCTGCCTCCGTCCCCGCGTGGAGGTTCGCCCGCGCGTCCTCCGGGTTCACCGCGAGGGCCGCGGCGAAGATCGTGCCGTCGTCCCGCCACTGGGGGAGCCGCAGCTCCATCCGGAAGAGCCCGACCACCGCGAGGACGCCGACGGCCGCGGGCACCGTCCAGCGCAGGAGCGGCCGGCGGAGCTCGAGGCAGGCGGAGATCGCCTCGCCCACGAGCATCGCGAGCCCGATCGACGGGAGGTAGAAGTAGCGCTCCGGGACCTCGCCGAACTTCCCCATCGCCACCGCTGCGGGAACGAGGCCGGAGAGGAACACGGCCACGGGGGCGGCGAGCCGGCGCCGCCAGATCGCGAGGGCCACGAGCCCGAGGACGATGGCGACGCCGGCTGCGAGAACGATCGCGCCTCCGGGCGCGTAGGGTTGACCGATGGTGAGTGGCACCGGCGCCACCGCGCGCCAGAGATAGATCCGGACGGCGTCGAGAAAGTACGGCAGCGCCTCGAGCGGCGGCGGGAGGCCGAACCCCTCGAGCCCGAGGGCCGCACGAGCGCCCCACCAGGAGACGAGCGCGAGGCCGATCGCCGCCCAGCGCGGGGCCGCCGCGGCCGGGCCGCGCCGCTCGGCCCAGTCGAGCGCCGGGACCACCAGGAGCATCGCGCCGAAGCCGTCCTTCGAGAGGAGCCCGGCGAGGAAGATCGCGCCGTGGAGCGCGGCCCGGCCGAAACCCGGGCGCCAGGGCAGGGCGAGGAGGCCCAGCAGGGCGACGCCGGTCAGCAGCTCGTAGCGGCAGGAGATCCACGCGACCGCCTCGACGTTCTGGGGGTGGAAGGCCCACCAGGCTGTCGCCACGCCGGCGGCGATCATGCCTGACCGCCCCGCGCCGCCGGAGGAGCGGCGCAGGAGGACGAGCCCGAGCAGCGCCGCGGCCAGCGCGTGGAGGACGACGTTCCCGACGTGCAAGGCGCCGGGCGCCCAGCCGATCCGCGTGTCGAGCCAGAACGTGGCGAGCGCGAGCGGCCGCCAGTACGGGCTCGCCTCGAGGCGCGGCGCAGCCTGGCGGTAGAGATCGGTCGAGACCGCGCGGCCGAGGCCGGCGAGATCGTCGAGCGCAGGGCTCGGCTGGACGAGGTTCGCGTCGTCCAGCACCCAGCGGAGCTCCGCCGCCGGCAGGTACGCCAGGCCCGCGGCGAGCGCGAGGGCGGCGGCGAGGACCGCCGTGCGTTGGGAGGGTTTCACGGTCCGGAGAGCGTACTACGGCGCGGGTCGGGAGGGCGAGCGAGCCCCGCGCGGCGGCGCCGGCCCGCGGATCGCGGACCGGCGCGCCGATCGGGCACGTCAGAACTGCAACCCGGTGTCGATGTAGAACGTCTCGGCCTGGGCCGCGTCGGCGGGCGCCCACGCCTTGATCACCTCCGCGGCGACCTGCGCCCGGCCGGACGCGTCGGTGATCCGCAGCGAGACCGGGAGCGCGTACGGGCCAGAGCCCTGCGGGACCACCCACGCGCCGTACCGCTCCTGCGGGCGCGAGCTGGTGTAGTTCTGGTCGCGCTGCATCGCGATCCAGGCGCCGGAGGTGTCCTGGGCCTCGACGCTCACGACCGACCCGACGCCCGAGACGTTCACCACCGTGAGCGAGAACCAGTACGGGCCGGCGCCGCTGCGGAGCCACACGTAGACGCTCCCCACCACCGGGCAGGAGACGCGCCGGTAGCGGATGGGGATCACGCCGTCCACCATGAGCCCGTCCGCGCTGCCCGTCTGGAGGCGGGACATGGCGATGTCGGAGAGGTCGAGGTGGATGCTCTCGTCCGGCAGCGGATCACGATCGGCGGGAGGAGGAGGCGGCCCCGGCGGCAGCGGGCAACCGTACTTGTAGTCCGAGACCTCGCCGCAGTGGTCGCGGCCGGAGCCGCAGCACCACTTGGAGTTGGCCGAGCACGGACACGAGTCGACGATCTGCAACACGACGGGCGGCGTGTAGCCGACCTCTCCGGAGGCGTAGTCGGTGCCGTCCTTCTTCGTCCGGACCACCTCGAAGCACTCGCCGCACGAGAGATAGTTGTCGCGATCGCCGGGCAGGCTCGGCCAGAACTGGGTGTAGTAGTTGCCGGGCGGGGCGGCGTAGTTGCCGCGGAGGGTGGTGCCGGCGGGGTCGGCGCAGAGGCTCGGGTACGCCTTGCAGAAGGCGTCGCAGCGCGCGGCGAGGTTGGCGTCGGTGAACTTCATCTTGCTCGTGCACAGGCCGTACAG
>JAEZXM010000400.1 GCA_023419875.1 Pseudomonadota bacterium
ACCCTGACGTCCGGAGCGCCGCGGCCGCCGTCGCCGCCGAGGAGAAGGCGTTCCAGCGCGCGTCCGAGGCGGTCGCATCGGGGGCCGGCGCGACCTCGGTGGCCGCCCTCCGGGAACGGCTCGTACAGGTCCAGGAGGAGATCTCGCACACGCGCCGGTCGGGCGCCGGGGCGACCACCCCCCGGCCCGGTCCCGACCGCAGCGAAGCCGCCCGGCGCATCGTCGAGCTCGAGACCGAGTTCGCGCGGCTCACCCGCGAGGTGTCGGAGGCCCGCGAGCGGCTGCAGCTCCTGGACTCCCAGCAGTTCACCGCCACCATGACCGCGAGCCTCACCTCCAGCGGGCAGACGGCGCAGATCCTGGTCATCGATCCCGCCTCCCTCCCCGCGGCGCCCGTGGGCGCGAGCCCGAAGAAGCTGCTCGCCATCGGGTTCCTGTTCTCGATGTTCCTCGCGGCCGGGCTCATGCTGGTGCTGGGCTTCCTCGACGACCGCGTCTACGACCGGGCGGATCTGGAGAAGCTCGAGCTCGGGAAGGTCCTCGCAACGATCGGCGAGCCGAGGAAGGCCCGCCGGCAGCACGCCCCGAAGGTCACCGCGGAGGCGAGCGCCGGTCCGGGCGCGAAGGCCAAGGCGGGGCCGCGCGGGCGGGAGCTTCCCCCGGGCCCCGGCGCCCTCAAGCGGCAGCAGGGAGAGAAGCGCCTCGGCGCTCCGACCCCGGTGCCGAGCGCGGAGGCCTCGGAGGCGCTCTCGCCGGCCGCCCGCGCCGGGGCGATTTTCCCCCGCCACGCTTCGCTCCCCGCCGAGACGAAGGACGGGCGGGGCGCGACGGTGGTCTCGCTCGCCAGCCAGCCGGCGCCGACGCCGCCGACCCGCATCCAGGTGCTGCCGTTCACGGGCATCGTGGACGAACGCGCCTACCTCATGACCCAGCCGGAAGGCGAGACGGCCGCCTCCTTCCGCATCCTGCGCCACCGTCTCGGCACGCACGCCGGGCCGCGGACGCTGCTCGTGACGAGCCCGCTCCCCGGGGAGGAGAAGACGCTCACCGCGCTCAACCTCGCCCTCGCCTTCGGCGAGGCCCGCCGCTCGCGCATCCTCCTCGTCGAGGCGGACCGGAAGGCGCGCGGGCTGGCCCGGTGGTTCGGCTTCCAGCCGCCGGTCGGGCTCGGGAAGCAGCTCGAGCTCCACCGGATGAGCCCGGAGGAGCCGTGGTTCCCGTCGGAGGTGTTCCCACCGTCCGTGCACCTCCTCTGCTTCGCCGAGGAGGGCGAGCCGCCCCTCGACGTCCGGGCGCTGGCCGAGCACCTGCCGCAGCTCAGGGAGGCGCGTTACGACCTCGTGCTGGTCGAGGGGCCGGCCATCCTCTCCGGCGCGGACGTGAACGTGCTCGAGGAGTTCGTCGACGGCATCCTGGTGGCGGTCCGCGCGCGCGAGGCGCACGCGCTCGACCTGCGGCGGGCGGTCGAGCAGATCGGCCCGGAGAAGCTGCTCGGCCACGTGCTCGTCGGGAGCTGACGCCCTCATGCCCTTCCTCGCGGACCCGATGGACGCCCGGAGTTTCACCGAGGCCACGCCCGCGGTGCTCCTCGACTCTGCGCGGATCGCCCGCGTCGTCCGCGAGCGCGGCGTGTCGCGGCTGGGGCTCCTGCCCGCGGACGGACGGGTGGCCGTGCCGCCGGTTGCGGTCCAGCTCGCCAGCGCGCTCGCGGAGCTCACGGCCGCGCCGGTGGGCGTGGTCGACGCCGACGGGAGCTGGGTGGGCACGCCCGGGACGGAAGCGTCCGCGCCGAGCTGGATTGCGCCCCGGGTGGCGCTCCTCTCGCTGGGCCGGTTGGGGCCGGGCACGGCCCTGGATCACCTGGAGGAGCTCGTGTCGGATCCGACCGCCCTCGGCCGCCTGGTGGTCGATCTCACCGGCTTCGATCGCCTGGGGGAGCACCTCGGGGCTTGCGAGCTCATGGATGGGCTGGCGCTCGTCGCGCGGAGCGGCGAGACCCTGACGCGCGATCTCTCCCGCGCCGCCCGTGATCTTCCGGAGGATCGTTTCCTCGGCGTGCTGCTGGTCGGGGCCTGACGCCATGGCGCTCGCCGTCCTCTCCCGGCTCCGCGAGAAGAACCTGCACCGCTGGGTGGGCGGCTGGGGGGTGGACCGGCTCGACCGTGTCCTCCGCCCCCGGGTGGACGGCCCGCGCCACCTCCTGTTCGCGATCTGCGATCACTACGAGCCGCTCTGGGGCGGCGCGGGGTCGGAGCAAGGGCGGGAGCGGGTCCGGGCCTGGCGCGAGGGGTACCCGAAGGCCGTGGCTGGATTCCGGGACGCGAGCGGGCGTCCTCCGCGGCACAGCTTCTTCTTCCCGGGAGAGCAGTACGCCCCGGAGTACCTCGAGCCGCTCGCCGAGCTCGCGCGCGCGGGGTTCGGCGAGGTCGAGATCCACCTGCACCACGACGGGGACACCGAGCCAGGCCTCCGCGCGAGCCTGCGCGAGACGCTCGCGAGCTTCGCCCGCCACGGCCACGTCTCCCGCGACGGGGATCGGCACCGCTGGGCCTTCATCCACGGCAACTGGTGCCTCGCGAACTCGCGGCGCGACGGGCGCAAGTGCGGCGTGGACGCCGAGCTCGAGATCCTCTTCCAGGAGGGGTGCTACGCGGACTTCACCTTCCCCTCCGCGCCGGACGAGACCCAGCCCGGCATCGTCAACCGGATCTACTGGCCGGTGGGCGAGCTCGGCCGGCGGCGCGCGCACGAGCGCGGCGTCCGAGCCCGGGTGGGCGAGATGCACCGGGACCGGCTCCTCATGATCCAGGGGCCGCTCGCGCTCGCGCGGCGGCCGGGCCGGATGACGCCGCGCATCGAGACCTCGACGCTCCAGGCGAGCGATCCGCCGAGCCCGCACCGCGTCGAGACCTGGGTGGACCAGGACATCCACGTGGCGGGGCGCCCGGAGTGGGTCTTCGTGAAGGTCCACACCCACGGTGCACCCGAACCGAATGCGGCGTCGCTGCTCGGGCCGGGAGGGAGGGCGCTTCACGAGCACCTCGCCGCGCGCTTCAACGACGGCCGCCGCTGGGTGCTGCACTACGTGACCGCGCGGGAGATGTTCAACGTCGCGGTCGCCGCGATGGAGGGGGCCGACGGGGATCCGCGCGCCCACTTCGATCGCGGGATCCCTCCTCCCCCGATCGCCCGCTGACATGTTCGCGCTCCCCGGCCTCCTGGCGATCGTCCTCGTCGACTACCTGCGACCCCAGGAGTACTACGAGTTCCTGAAGGGCATCCCCCTCCTCCACATGGGCGCTGCGCTGGCGGCGGTCGGCTTCGTCGTGGACCTGCGGCTCGGGATCTCTCGCCTCCGGGCCGCTCCCCACTTCCTGCCGGCGACGCTCCTCGTGGTCTGGTGCCTGGTCACGGTGCTCGTGCGCACGCCGGACCAGCTCGTGCGGCAAGGGATGACGCTCGCGATCCCGTACGCGATCTACCTGCTCCTCGCGCACGGCATCCAGTCGTTCCGCTCGCTCGAGGCGATCGGCGGCGTCCTCCTCGCCATCGCCGTGGCCCTGGCGGCGCTCGGCGTCCACCAGGGGACCGCGCCATGGGGATGCCACTGGCTCCAGTACCGGGACGGCGATCCGCTCGCCTTCTACGACGGCCGCCCCTGCGAGACCCGGCTCGACTGCGAGAACGAGTCGGCGGAGCCCGGCACCGATTACCGCTGCGAGCGGGTCGGGCTCCTCGGGACGTCGACCATCAAGGGACGGGTGCGGTACCGCGGATCGATGGAGGACCCGAACGACCTCTCGCTGGCCCTCGGCATCGCGATCCCCATCGCGTTCGCGTTCTACGTCCGGCGGCGCACGTTCCCGCGGCTCGCGCTGGTGGTGCTCACCAGCGTCCTGGCCGGCCTGTGCGCGATCCTCACCCAGTCCCGGGGCGGCCAGCTCGTCTTCCTCGCCGTGCTCGGCGTGTACTTCGTGCGGCGCGTGGGGGTCGGGAAGGGGCTGGCGACGGGGCTCGTCCTCGCCATGCCGATGCTCCTCCTGGGAGGGCGGAGCGGCGGCGAGTCGTCGACCTACGAGCGGACCATCTGCTGGTGGGTGGGGCTCCACCTCTTCGTGGCGGCGCCGGTGTTCGGGGTCGGCTTCGGGCAGTTCCTCGAGTACCACCGCCAGACCGCGCACAACAGCCACGTCCTGGCGGCCGCGGAGCTCGGCCTTCCCGGGGTCCTCCTCTGGGTGGTGATCCTGTACCTCTCGGTGAAGATCCCCCTGCTGGGGCTCCGCGCCCAGGCGCCGGTGGCGCGGACGTGGTCGCTCGCCCTGCTCGCGAGCTACTGCGGGCTCATCGTCGGGGTCACCTTCCTCTCGCACACGTACAAGGACGTGACGTGGATCTTCGTCGCGCTCTCCGGCGCGCTGTACCACGCCATCCGGCAGAACGATCCCGGGTTCGAGGTACGGCTGCGCGGCCGCGACCTGGCGGGGGTCGTGGTATTGACTCTGGCGCTCCTGACGTCGCACATCGGTTTCACTGCGTACAAGCTGGGGTGGTGACATGACGAGCAAGTTCGTGGCCGGACTGGTCGGCGCGGGGGCGATCGCGGAGCACCACGCCGCGGCGCTGCGGGGCCTCCCGGGGGTGGAGCTCCTCGGGGTGACCGACGTCGACGCCGAGAAGGCGCGGGCCTTCGCGGAGCGGCTCGGGGCGCGCGCCTTTCCGTCGCTGCGCGCCCTGCGCGAGGCGGGCGCGGACGTCGTCCACGTGCTGACGCCCCCGGCCACCCACGCCGACCTCGCGGTGGAGGCCCTCGACCTCGGGTGCCACGTGCTCGTGGAGAAGCCGCTCGCCACGAGCGAGGAGGACTGACGCCGCATCGAGCAGGCGGCGCGGCGGAGCGGCCGCGCCGCGTCGGTGGACCACTCGCTCCTCTACGATCCGCACGTCGCCCGCGCGCTCGACCTCGTCCGTGCCGGCAAGCTCGGCCGGATCGTCTCCGTCGACGTGCTCCGGAGCTCCGTCTACCCGCCCTACCGCGGCGGCCCGCTCCCGCCCCAGTACCGCACCGCCGGCTACCCGTTCCGCGACCTCGGCGTCCACGCTCTCTACCTCTTCGAGGCGTTCCTCGGGCCGATCGAGGACGTGAACGCCGCGTGGAGCTGGCTCGGCGGCGATCCCAACCTCGCCTACGACGAGTGGCGCGCGCTGGTCCGCTGCCGCGGCGGGATCGGCCAGGTGCAGCTCTCGTGGAACGTGAAGCCGCTCCAGAACCAGATCATCATCCAGGGGACCCGGGGCGTCCTGCGGCTCGATCTGTTCCTCATGTTCCAGGCGAAGCGGGCCGCGCTCCCCGTCCCCAAGCCGGCGGAGCGGATCGCGAATGCCCTGACGGACTCGCTCCAGCCGCTCGTGCAGGTGCCGATCGGCGTCGCCCGGTTCGCGCTCGGCCGGGTGAAGCCGTTCCAGGGGCTCCACGGGTTCGTGCACGCCTTCTATGGCGCCCTCGCCGAGGGAGCGCCGATGCCGGTCGCGCTCTCCGACGCGACCCGCGTCGTCCGCTGGGTGGAGACCGTCGCCCGCACCGCCGAGGCCGAGCACGCCTCGAAGGCCCGGCCGGTCCTGTCGAGCGGCTGCGACGTGCTCGTCACCGGCGCCTCCGGGGCGGTGGGCGAGGCGGTGCTCGCGCGGCTCGCCGGGCAGCGCAAGGTCCGCATCCTCGTGCGCCGGCCGCCGAAGGACGTTCCGGCCGGGGTCGAGGTGGTGGTCGGCGACCTGGGCGACCCGGACGCGGTGGATCGGGCCGTGGCCGGCTGCTGCGACGTCGTCCACGTGGGGGCCGCGACCCGGGGCGGCTGGGACGAGCACGAGCGCGCCACGGTGGTGGGCACGCGCAACGTGGTCGAGGCCTGCCGCGCGCACGGCGTGCGGAGGCTCGTGCACATCTCCTCGATGTCGGTGAGCGACTGGGTCGGGGCGCATCGCGGGGAGCTGTCGGAGGAGACGCCCTACGAGCCGCGCCCGCTCGACCGCGGCCACTATCCCCGGGCCAAGCTCGAGGCGGAGAAGCTCGTCCTCGCCGCGGTGGCGGAGCACGGCCTGCCCGCGGTGATCCTTCGGCCGGGAAAGATCTTCGGCGGCCGGCTGCCGCTGCTCTCGCCGGCAGTCGCCCGGCGCCTGGGGCGGCGCTGGATCGTGCTCGGCGCCGGCGCCCAGGACATGGGGCTCGTCTACCTGGACGACGTGGTGGACGCGATCGTGGCGGCCCTCGACGGTCCGCTCGACAAGGGCCAGGTGATCCAGCTCGTGGACCCGCACCCGGTGACGCAGAACGAGGTGCTCGCGGCGCTCGCCGCCGGCGAGCCGGTGGTGCACGTCCCGCGCCCCCTCCTCCTCCTCCTCGGACGGCTCACCGAGCCGCTCGCCGCACTGCTCCGCCGCCGCTCTCCGCTCTCGGCGTACCGGCTCAAGTCCGCGCTCTCGCGGACGCGGTTCGTGTCCAAGAACAGCGCCCTCCTCGGCTGGTCCCCGCGCGTCGGCGTCCTCGAGGGGCTCCGGCGGGCGGCGGGCGCGGCGGCGACCGGAGTCGCCGGCGCCGTCCCACGGGAGAGCCCACAGACAGCGAAGGCGGCCGCGCCGATGTCGAGGGCGGCGCCATGACGGCCGCCACGCCCGGTCCCGCGCCCGGCGCGCCCCGGACGCGGGTCTACCTCACCGTCGACAACGAGTGCACCCAGGAGCGGGTGCGCGGGAACGTGGCCCGGCCGCCGCTCGGCCACGACCTGCGGATCTGGGGACGGTTCCGGAACCAGGAGGCCGAGCTCGGGGTACCGCTCCTCCTCCGCGAGCTCCAGCGGACGGGGCTCGCGGCGACCTTCTTCGTGGAGGCGCTGGGCGCCCGCTTCTTCGGCGAGGCGGAGCACCGGACGCTCTGCCAGGCCATCCGGGACGCCGGCCAGGACGTGCAGCTCCACCTGCACCCCGTCCAGCTCCGCCCCGACTGGCACTCGCGCGGCGAGCCCCGCCTCTCCGATGACATCGGCGCCTACGAGGTCGAGCGCCAGGTCGCCCTGCTCCGCGAAGGGCTGGGGGTGCTCGAGCGCTGCGGCATCGATCGGGCCTCGCTCCTCGCGTTCCGCGCCGGCAACTACGGCGCCGGCAACGGTACCTGGCGCGCCATGCGGGAGGTCGGGCTCGGCGTCTCCTCGAGCCTCAACCTCTCCTACCTGGACAAGAACTGCCGCATCCTCCTGCCCGTCGCGGCCAACGCCCTCTTCGAGACCGAGGTGGAGGGCGTCTACGAGCTGCCCGTGTCCAACTTCGTCGAGGCGGGCGGGCGGTACCGACACCTCGAGGTGACGGCCGCCTCGCTCTGGGAGATGGAGCATTACCTGCGCGAGGCCCGGCGGCTCGGCGTCCCGGAGGTGACGATCGTGACCCACTCGTTCGAGTTCTTCTTCGTCGACTCGGTGGAGCGGGCGCGCGGGAGGCCGAACGAGGTCAACATCCGCCGGCTCCGCAAGCTCCTCGAGTTCCTGGCGCGCTCCTCCGGCGAGTTCGAGGTGGAGACCGTCGGGGCGCTGGCCCGGCGGCTCCGCGCGACGCCGGTGCGGGCGCCGCTCCGGGCGGGCCCGATCCCGCGCAACCCTCCCGTCCTGCGCTGGGCCCGGCAGTTCGGCCAGGCGCGGAAGCGGCTCGCCGCCGCGTCGCCGTTCCTCTCCTTCTGACCCGCGGGTGCAAAGATGCTCGAAGGCCAGAACGTCATCTGCTTCGCGAAGGACTGGAGCGAGGACCCCACGAGCAACAACCACGTGATGCGCATGCTCGCCCGGCGCAACCGCGTGCTCTGGCTCAACTCCATCGCGATGCGGGTGCCGAACCTCGCGAGCGGGAAGGACCTCGGGAGGATCGTGCGGAAGCTGCGGAGCTTCGCGAAGGGCCCGGTGGAGGTCGAGCCGAACCTCTGGGTCTACACGCCGATCGTCCTTCCCCTGCCCCACTCGCGCCTCGCCGCGGCCTTGAACCGGCGTCTCCTCCGCGCGTCGCTCCGCTGGCTGCGCCGGAAGCTCTCCATGCGCGAGTACCAGCTCTGGACCTTCGTCCCGAACGCGCTCCCGTACCTGGGCATGCCCGGCGAGTCGCTCGTCGTCTACTACTGCATCGACGAGTGGTCGCACTTCTCGTTCCTGGACGGCGCCCGGATGGCGGAGATGGAGACCGAGCTCTGCCGGCGCGCCGACGTGGTGTTCGCGACCGCGAATGGGCTGCTCGAGCGCCGCCGGCCGCTCAACCCGGAGACGCACCTTGCCCTGCACGGCGTCGATCGGGCCCACTTCGCGGCGGCGCTGGCCCCGGAGACGGAGGTGGCCGAGGAGCTCGCCGGGGTGAAGGGGCCGGTGCTCGGCTTCTTCGGCCTCATCCACGAGTGGATGGACCTCGACCTCGTCGCCGCGGTCGCCGAGCGCCGTCCGGACTGGACCATCGTCCTCGTGGGCAAGGCCTCGGTGGACGTGAGCGCGCTCTCCCGCTTCCCCAACGTGAAGCTGCTCGGGCGCCGTCCCTACGCCACCCTCCCCCGCTACTGCAAGGGGTTCTCGGTGGGGATCATCCCCTTCGCTGTGAACGAGCTCACACGCAACGTGAATCCGATCAAGCTCCGCGAGTACCTCTCCGCGGGCCTGCCGGTCGTGTCCACGCCGCTGCCGGAGGTCGAGGCGTACGGCCGGCACTGCGCCATCGCCCAGGGGGCGGACGCGTTCGTCGCCTCCTGCGAGGAGGCGATCCGGACCGACGGCCCCGAGCGCCGCGCCGAGCGGAGCCGGGCGATGGCGGTCGAGACCTGGGAAGCCAAGGTGGCCGCGCTGGGCGCGACGGTGGCGGACGTCGCGCAACGCAAGGCCCTCGAGGGC
>JAEZXM010000425.1 GCA_023419875.1 Pseudomonadota bacterium
CGCGAAAAAGCCTGCCGGTGACTCCCCCGCCGCCTCGAAACGCCTCCTCCTTTCCTCCGAGTGAATCCTGCCTCCCTCGGTCGGGACCTCGGGAACGTCGCGAGGGGAAACGGCGGTGTGCTCGCTACACGTCCACTCGTCTCTGCTGCGGCCCTGCTCGTCTCGATTCGAGTCCGCAGTACAGTGAGACTGCGCGCCTGAGTCAAGTGTTAACGCTCACACGCCTGCAAAAACACGAGTTTCCCGGGCGCGCGGCGAGGAGCGATGGTGACGCTCACATCGAAGCGCACCACCCGGCCGCCGCGCGACCTCGCCCACGACCTCGGTGACGAGGGGGCGCTGGTGGCTGCGGTGGAGCCGCTCGGCTGACTCACACGGCGGAGGAGGGCTGCGCCGCGCTCCGGACGGTGGCGCGCTCGACCTTCCTCGCCTGGAACAGCAGCTGCAGCGAGCAGAAGACGAAGATGAGGAAGCCGCTCGCGATCTTCCCCCACCACGAGTTGAAGCTCCCGAAGTTGATCAGGGCCTGGATGGTCCCGTAGACCAGCACCCCGAGCGCCGTCCCGACGATGGTCCCGGCGCCGCCGGTCAGGAGGGTGCCGCCGATCACCACCGAGGCGATGGCGTCGAGCTCCATCCCCGTCCCGTTCAGCGCATACCCCGAGGTGGTCTCGAAGGTGAACGCGATGCCCGCCAGCGCCGAGCAGAAGCCGCTGAGCCCGTAGATCGCGATCTTCGTCCTCGCCACGGGCAGCCCCATCAGCACGGCGGACGGCTCGTTGCCGCCGATGGCGTAGATGCTGCGCCCGAACCGGGTGAACCGCAGGACGTAGGTGCCGACCAGGCACGCTCCCAGCGCGATCAGCGCGTTCGGCTTGAGGAAGCCCTCGCCGAGCATGGGGACGTTCGCACGCGCCGCGGCCTGGAAGAACGCGTCCTCGATGTTGATCGTGTCGATGCTCACGACGTAGCAGAGCCCGCGGGCCAGGTAGAGCCCTCCGAGCGTGATGATGAAGGGTGCCAGATCGAACACCTGGATGAGGAACCCGTGGAAGAGGCCCAGGGCGGTGCCCATCAGCAGGGCAAGGCACATCGTGAGCCACGGATCGACATGGTGCTTCGTCAGCAGGCTCGCCACCACCATCGTCGTGAGGGCGAGCACCGAGCCGACGGACAGGTCGATGCCACCGGAGATGATGACGAAGGTCATCCCCACGCCGAGGATCAGGAGGTAGGAGTTGCTGTTGAAGAGGTCGAAGAAGTTCCGGAACGAGAAGAAGCCGGGATAGGCGACCGAGCCCACCCCGAAGATGATCACGAACAGCCCCAGCGTGGCCAGGATGGAGAGGTTCGTGCTGCTGAGCATTCTCCGGGTCATGCCGCCACCCCCTCCGACTCGGACCCGGATCCCCGGTTGCCACGGGGGCGCGTCCACCCGCCCAGCTTCGCCATGACCATCCTTCGCAACCGCGCGGACTGCAGCAGGCTGACCACGTACACCACCCCCGCCTTGAAGATCTGCGCGATCTCGGGGGGCACGTTGTAGGCGTAGATGGTCGTCGTCAGCGTCTGGATGATGAGGGCGCCGATCATGCTGCCGAGCAGGTAGAACTTGCCGCCGTTGAGCGAGGTGCCCCCGAGCACCACCGCCAGGATCGCGTCCAGCTCGAACAGTCTCCCCAGGTTGTTGCCGTCGGCGTTCATGGTCGTCGAGAGGGCGACCAGGCCGGACAGCCCGGCGCAGAAGCCGGTGAAGACGTAGGCGCCGAGGATGATGTTCTTGGCGCTGATGCCGGAGAAGCGGGCCGCGGTGGGGTTGATCCCCACCGACTCGATGTAGAGGCCGATCGCCGTGCGGCGCGTCACGATCGCCGTGAGGATCAGGAGGGCCGCCACCATGTAGAGCGAGAAGGGCAGGCCCAGCCAGTACCCCTGGCCGTAGATGGCGAACGGCTTGTGGTAGAGCCAGATCTGCAATCCGTCGGTCAGCACCATCGCGATGCCGCGCCCGGCGACGAACAGGATCAGGGTCGCGATGATGGGCTGCATCCCGAGCCGCGAGACGAGGAGCCCGTTCCAGAGGCCGCAGGCGGCCGCCACGCCCAGAGCCCCGAGGACGGCCACGGCGTGGGGGTTCCTGGCCACGCCCTCGAGGTCGCCGCCCAGCAGGACGGCGACCATGTTCGCGGTGATCGCCACGACGGCCCCGACGGAGATGTCGATCCCCTTGGTCGCGATGACGAGCGTGAGCCCGATCGCGATGAGCATGATCGGGGCGGCGTTCTTGAGGATGTCGATCAGGTTTCCGTAGAGGTGACCCTGCTTCACCTCCACGTGGAAGAAGTTGGGCGTGAGGAAGAAGTTGAAGAGCAGGAGGACGCCCAGGGCGGCCAGCGGCCAGAGGAGCTTGCTCGACGTCCAGGATCTCAGGGATGCCACGCTATCTCCCCTCGGCGATCGTCCGCATGATGTTCCGCTCGTCCAGGTCCGGCCCGCTCAGCTCGCCCACCTTCACTCGGTCCTTGAGGACGGCGATCCGGTCGCTGCAGCGCAGGACCTCCTCGAACTCGGAGGAGATGAAGATGACGCCCATGCCCTCCCGGGCGAGGTTCAGGATGAGCTCCATGATCTCGAGCTTGGCGCCGACGTCGATGCCGCGCGTAGGCTCGTCCAGGATGAGCACGGACGGGTGCGTGGCCAGCCAGCGTGCCAGCATCACCTTCTGGAGGTTTCCGCCGCTGAGCTGGTAGGCCGCGCTCTCGGCGCTCGGGGTCTTGATGAGGAGCGACTCGATCAGCTTGTCGGCGATCGCGAGCTGCTTCTTGAGCGGCAGGAAGCGGAGCACACCCCGCTTGGCCTGGAGGGCGAGGACGATGTTCTCGCGGACCGTGAGCTCGCCGAAGACACCCTCGGTCTTCCGGTCCTCGGAGCAGAACCCGATGCCCGCCATCATGGCGGCCCGCGGGGAGTTGATGTTTGCCGGCTTCCCCTTGACCAGGATCCCGCCCTGGCTGGCGCTGTCGATCCCGAAGAGGAGCTTCGCCATCTCGGTCCGGCCGGAGCCGAGGAGGCCCGCGAGGCCGAGGACCTCGCCCTCCGCGAGCTCGAGGTCGAACGGCGCGATGGAGCCGCGCAGCCCCAGCTGCTGGACCCGCAGCACCGGCATCCCGTTGCGCGCCGGAGCCGTCTCTTTCTTCTTGGGCGCCTGCCCGGCGGTGTAGCTGAACTGGGAGAGGTCCCTGCCGAGCATCGTGGCGATGAGCTGCAGCTTGGGGAGCTCGGCCGTGCGGTACTCGCCGCAGAACAGGCCGTCCTTCAGGACCGTGATCCGGTCGGAGATCTTGTAGACCTGGTCGAGGAAGTGCGTGATGAACAGCACGGCCATGCCCTGATCGCGCAGCTTCCGGATCACCCCGAACAGCTGCTCCACCTCGGCCTCGTCGAGGGACGACGTGGGCTCGTCCAGGATCAGGATCTTGGCGGAGACGTCCAGGACGCGGGCGATCGCCACCATCTGCTGGATGGCGATCGAGTAGGAGGACAGCGGCAGGGTGACGTCGATCGCGATGTTCAGCCGGGCGAGGGCCCTGTCCGCCCTGCGGTTGAGCTCCCTCCAGCGGATGGCGCCGAACCGCATCGGCTGCCGGCCGATGAACAGGTTCTCGGCCACCGAGAGGTTCGGGCAGAGGTTCACCTCCTGGTAGACCGTGTGGATGCCGAGCTTCTGCGCGGCGAACGGCGAGTCCGGCCGGATCGGCTTGCCCTCGAGGAGGATCTCGCCGGCGTCGTGCTCGTGCACGCCGGTCAGCACCTTGACCAGGGTCGACTTGCCGGCGCCGTTCTGGCCCATGACCGCATGGACCTCACCCGGGAAGAGGCGGAAGTCGACGCCGGAGAGCGCTTGTACCCCTGGAAAGACCTTGCTGATCTTCCGCATCTCCAGGACGGGCGCTGCAACGTTCATTTCCAGGCACCTCCGCGAGACCAGATCATCCGCCGGGGACGCACGCCGTCAACTGGCGCCAGGTCCAGGACACCGCGACGGGGTGAGCGGGGCTCGGACTGCCCAGGACTGCTCCGGTCTCCGGAGCAGCCCTGGGGCAGTGCCGTGATTCAGCGAGTTGCGTCCATCAGTACTGACGGGTCGGCAGCGCTTCCTTCGCGTTGCTCTCGTCGAACACGCCCTCGATCGTCCAGATGCGGGCGGGCAGCTTCTTGCCGGCGCGGAGGTCCTTGACCGCCTGGACGGCCTGCGGGCCCAGCAGCGGGCTGCACTCGATGGAGGCGTTCATCTCGCCCTTGACCATCGCCTCGAAGGCGCCCTTCACGGCGTCCACGCCGACGATGACGATGTCCTTGCCGGGAGCCAGGCCGGCCTCCTTGATCGCCTGGATGGCGCCGAGGGCCATCTGATCGTTGTGGGCGTAGAGGACCTGGATGTTCTTGTCGGCCTTCAGGAAGGCCTCCATGACCGCCTTGCCCTCGGAGCTGGTGAAGTTGCCGGTCTGGGAGCGGGTGAGCTTCCAGTTCGGGTGCTTCGCCAGGACCGTCTCGAAGCCCTTCTTGCGGTCGATGGCGGGGGCGGAGCCGGTGGTGCCCTGCAGCTCGACGATGTTGACCGGCTTCGTGCCGTCATCGATGCCCTTCTTCTTGAGGTACTCGGCGAGCCACATCCCGGCCTTCTCGCCCTCCTTCACGAAGTCGGAGCCCATGATCGTCATGCGGAGGTGACGATCCTTCTCCTGCACGTCGCGGTCGATCATGATGACCGGGATCTTGGCCTTCTTGGCCTCCTCGAGGACCGGGCCGTACCCCGTCTCGACCAGCGCGGTGAACAGGATCACGTCGACCTTCCGGGCGATGAACGACCGGAGGGCCTTGATCTGGTTCTCCTGCTTCTGCTGGGCGTCGGCGTAGACGAGCTCGAAGCTCGGATCCTCCTTGAACGCGTTCTGCACGGAGGCCGTGTTGGCCGTTCTCCACTCGCTCTCGGAACCGATCTGCGAGAACCCGACGACCCACTTCTTCGGTGCAGCGGAAACGGTGGTGGCAAACAGGACGAATGCCAGACTCAGCAGAACCCTCTTCATACGATTCCTCCTTGAGAGCTGAAGCGACTTGCGCCGGAGATCTACGCTCGACTGACCGAGACTTCGTACGATTGATTCAAACGACTGAAGTCCAGCTCGATTGCTCCGTTCTGCTCCTCCCGATCATCTCGGTACGTTGAGGTACTTGTACAGCTTCTCGTTCTTCAGGACCTTCTCGACCTCGAACTTCAGCGGCCCCACGACCGTGGTCACCTTGCCGGCGGAGTTCATCAGGGTGAGCGTGTTGTTGATGGCGATGATCGTCACCTTGCCTCCGACGGAGAGGACGTCGCCGTACTTGATGTCCTTCTCGTCTCCGTTCGGGTCGGTGTAGATCTGCCTGCCCAGGTACTGCGTCACGACCAGCTTGTCCTTGAAGGCGGGGTCGGGGGTGTTGCCGGCCGGCTTGGGAGCCTTGACGGTCCTGGGCGGACCCTTTGCGACGTCCGCGGCGGTCTTCACGATCGCGCCCGTCTCGCTGCCGGCGAGCTCGTACACGGTGCTCGGATCGTCGGCGGGCGTGAACTCGATCCAGTCCCTCTCCACGCTGACGCGGATCTCGGCGTTGGCCGGGATCGTGTCGCCGACCTTGATCACCGTCCACGGGCCGTTGCCCACGCGGGAGCTGACGGTGCCGGCATCGGTCTCGGAGTACAGCCCCACGCACTTGAGCGCCTTGGCCTGGGGGGCGGCGGCTGCCTTCGTCGGACGGGCATTCGAGGGCTTGCCCTTGGGAGCGGCGGCCGCGAAGCCCGCATGGGAGAGGAGGAGCGCGATCGCGCAGGGGAGGATCTTACGCATGACATGACTCCTGTCGGGGCTGCGGTGGCTCGATGCCTCGAGTGAAACAACCAGGCGTTCGGGTCTCACCGAGCCGGTCGTCACGGAATCTCTCCCGGATTCGCCTCCCAGGCAAAGGCATCTCCCGTCGTGCGCTCCCGCTGCCCGCGCGGACGTGACGCGGTACAGTCTAGGCGTTCGCGGTTAACGCTCACAAGGCGAGTTTTCGGGCGTTTTCCCCGGAAGGCCTCGACGGACCCGAACCGAGTGGGTCAGGGGCTCGCACGGGCCGCGCCGTGCGGTCAGCCGGACCGGGATGAGTCCGGAACCACCGGAGATCCGGCGACCGAGGGGGAAGTCGATCGGATGGGCGGCACCCCATTTTGGGCCCTCCAGGAGGGACGGCGCGGCGGCACTGGCCCAGCCGCGAAGGGCGGCCTTGGGAGACGCTCACATCCGTGCCTCGGCGAAGCCGCCGTTTCCCTCGATCGAGTCCGCGGGAAGGCGGGGAAGGCTTGACGCCGGAGCGCGGACCCGCTTTAGTTAGATAGGTTGACTAAATCGGAATGGAGCGGCGGCCGGCGGATCGGACGCGCTCCTCTCGTCGCAGCGGAGAGGCCAAACGTATGTATCTGGGCATCGACCTGGGAACGTCCGAGGTGAAGGCCGTCCTGCTCGACGAGGGCGGTGCGATCGTCGCCTCGGCGCGTGCTCCGCTGGAGGTCCAGCGTCCCCAGCCTCGCTGGTCGGAGCAGTCGGCCGAGTCCTGGTGGTCCGCAGCGCTCGCCGCGGTCGACGAGCTCCGCGCGAAGGCCGCTTCCGCCCTGTCGGCCGTGCGAGGGCTGGGTCTCTCCGGCCAGATGCACGGCGCGACGCTGCTCGACGACGCGGATCGGCCTCTGCGCCCGGCGATCCTCTGGAACGACACGCGCTCGGACGCGGAGTGCGCCGAGCTCGAGCGCCGCGTGCCCCGCTCCCGGGAGATCACCGGCAACCTGGCGATGCCGGGGTTCACCGCCCCGAAGCTGATCTGGGTCGAGTCGCACGAACCGCAGGTCTTCGCGAAGGTGCGGTCGGTGCTCCTCCCCAAGGACTACCTCCGCCTCCGGCTCACCGGCGAGAAGGTCTCGGAGATGTCGGACGCGGCGGGGACGCTCTGGCTCGACGTCGCGCGGCGCGACTGGTCGGAGGAGATGCTCGCGGGCACGCACCTCTCGCGCGCCCACATGCCCAGGCTGGTCGAGGGCAGCGCGCCCTCCGGCGAGCTGCGCAAGGACCTTCGCGAGCGCTGGGGGATGAAGGGCAAGGTGGTGGTCGCCGGCGGCGGCGGCGACAACGCCGCGAGCGCTGTCGGCATCGGCGCGGTGGCCCCGGGCGGCGGCTTCGTCTCGCTCGGTACCTCGGGCGTGCTGTTCGTCGTGAACGATCGCTTCCTGCCGAACCCCGCGCGCGCGGTCCACGCCTTCTGCCACGCGCTGCCGGGCCGCTGGCACCAGATGAGCGTCATGCTCTCGGCGGCGAGCTGTCTCCGCTGGGCGACCCAGCTCGTGAAGGCGAAGGACGAGGCCGAGATCCTCGCCGAGGTGGAGCGGCTCGATCCCGCCGCCCGCGCGGCGGCCCCGATCTTCCTGCCCTATCTCTCGGGCGAGCGGACGCCGCACAACGATCCCGCCGTCCAGGGCGTGTTCCTCGGCCTCACCCACGGGACCGATCGTGCCGCGCTCGTCTACTCGGTCGTCGAGGGCGTGGCGTTCGGCCTGGCGGACGGGCTGGAGGCGCTCCGCGACGCCGGCACCAGCGTGGGCACGCTCTCGCTGGTGGGCGGCGGCTCGCGGAGCGCGTTCTGGGCGCAGCTCATCGCCGACGTGCTCGAGGTCCGGCTGGAGACGCACACCGGCGGTGAGACCGGCGGGGCCCTCGGTGCGGCGCG
>JAEZXM010000409.1 GCA_023419875.1 Pseudomonadota bacterium
GCTTGTGGAGGGCGGCCGCCGCCTTGTCGTCGCCGCCCTTGGCGTGGACGGCGTAGGAGACCGGCCGCGTGTGCGCCCGGAAGGCCGGGAGGAGCGCCGGCGCGTCGCGATCGCAGAGCGTGTCGCCGGTGTGCGCGTCCTTGAGCTTCATGAGGACCACGAACTCGCCCGGCCCGGCCTCCGGGACCTCGGCGTTCTGGGCGCCGTCGGTCCGGTAGAAGTGGGCGATCCGCTCCTCGGTCCGCGTCCGGGGATTGACGAGCACCACGTCCTTCTTCAGCGACCCGGAGAAGATCCGGACGTAGTCGATGCGGCCGGCGAAGTGATCGATGGTCGTCTTGAACACCTGCCCGAGGAACGGGGCGCCGGCGTCGGGCTTGCGCTCGACGTCCGCGCCGTGCGCGTCCTTGGCCGTGACCGGCCCGGGCGACGGGAGGACCGCGACGGCGAGGTCGAGCAGCTCGCGCACGCCCACGCCGTTCTTCGCGCAGGCGCAGGCCACGGGCAGGAACTTCTGGGCCTTCGCACCGGCGGCGATGCCGCGGATGATCTCCGCCTCGGTGAGCGAGCCGCCCTCGAGGTACTTGCCCAGGAGCTCGTCGTCCGCCTCGGCCGCCGCCTCGAGGAGCGCGGTCCGGTGGGTCTCCACCTCGTCCTTCATGTCCGCGGGCACGTCGCCCTCGGTCCACTTGCCGAACGCCTTGCCGTCCCAGACGTGCGCCTTCTGCGTGACGAGGTCGACGAGCCCCTTCACGTTCGGGCCCGCGCCGATCGGGAGCTGCAGCAGGATCGGTTTCACCTTGAGCGACGCCTCGACGTCCGCGAGCGCCTTCGGCCAGTCGGCCTGCTCGTGGTCGAGGCGGCTCAGGACCGCGATCGCCGGGCGGCCGACATCGACGAGCGCGTCGTAGGTGCGCTCGGTCCGGTTGTGCGCGCCGTCCGAGGCGGAGACGGCGAGGAAGGCGCCGTCGGTGACCTGGAGCGCCCACTCGACCTCCGTGAGGAACGCGGCGAAGCCGGGGCAGTCGATGACGTGGAACGACCTGCCGCCCTCCTCGAAGCTCTGCGGGTGAAGGGAGAGGGTGAAGTTGCGCTTCTTCTCCTCGGGCTCCGCGTCGAGGCGGCCGGTCGAGCCGTCGGGGCTGGCCTTCTTCGCGTCGGCGATCCGGAGCAGCGCCTCGACGAGGGCGGTCTTGCCCGCGCCGTCGGCGCCGAGCATCGAGAAGGTTCGGATCACCTTTCCGTTCGCCATGGTGTCGTCTCTCCCACAGCCCGCGCCGGCGGCGCGGGGCGATTGTTGGAAACCCTGTGCTCCTGGCGCGCCTAGCATGCAACGGTTGGCCCCGGGAGCGCCACGCCTTCTTTCTCGCCGGAGCCGGTTTCCCGGCGGGGGAGGCCGGCGCTCGGATGCCCGTGGCCGAGGCGCGCCCGACGCCCTCAGCGCAGCCGCCTCGGGAGCGGCAGCGCCTCGCCGAGCCCGTCCAGCATGAACTGGACGGCCACCGCCACCAGGAGGAGACCGGCGGCGCGCTCCAGGATGGCGAGCCCGCTCCGGCCCAGCACGCGCTCCGTGCGGGCCGCCCCGGCCAGGATGAAGTAGCTCGCGACCGCGGTGACGAGGATCGCCCCGAGCACCGGCGCCTTGTGCCAGAAGGGCGCGCCGCGGGTCCGCGCCATGAGGACGATGACGGTGGCGATCGATCCGGGCCCGGCCAGGAGCGGCATCGCCAGCGGCACCACCGCGATGTCCTCCTTGTCCGCGCCCTCCTGCACCTCACCCTCGGTGATGCGGGTCCGCGACGGCTGGGTCCGGATCATGTCGAGGGCGAGGAGGAGCAGCACCACGCCGCCGGCCACCTTGAAGGCCGCCAGGCTGATGCCGAGCAGGCGGAAGACCAGCTCCCCGGCCAGCGCGAAGAAGGCCAGCACGGCGCCGGCCGTCACCGCGGCGCGGAGGGCCGTCTCGCGGCGGCGCTTCGGTCCGTCGCCGCGGGTCATCGCCAGGAAGTACGGCACCGCGGCGATCGGGTCGACGACGAAGAAGATCGCCGAGAGGGCGACGACGCTCAGGCTGAGGAGGTCACCCGCGGTGGACACGGCGCGGGAGGATACCACGGTGCCTCGGGCCCGAGGCCTGCCGGACCCTGCTCAGGGCACCGGCCGCGGCTCCGCTCCCCGCCGCAGCGACCGCGCGAAGGGCGAGCTCCGGATCGCCCACACCTTCCGGAGCGCCTCCAGCACGATCCGCTTCGACATCTTCGACTGCCCCACCCGCCGGTCCGCGAACACGATCGGGACCTCGACCACCCGGAACCCCCGTCGGATCGCCCGGTAGGTGAGCTCGATCTGGAAGGCGTACCCGGTGCACGCGACCGAGCCGAGGTCGATCGCCTCGAGCACCTCGCGCCGGAAGCACTTGAACCCGCCGGTGAGGTCGCGGATCGGAAGCCCGAGGATGGTGCGCGCGTAGAGGCTCCCGCCGCGCGAGAGAAGCCGGCGGCCGAGCCCCCAGTTGACGGTGCCGCCGCCGGGCACGTACCGCGAGCCGAGCACCAGGTCGGCGTCGCGCGCCGCGGCGAGCATTGCAGGGAGGTGCTTCGGATCGTGGGAGAAGTCGGCGTCCATCTCCAGCACGAGCCGGTAGCCGCGCTCGAGCGCCCAGGCGAAGGCCGCGAGGTAGGCCTTCCCGAGCCCCTCCTTGCCGGGCCGGTGCAGGACCTGGATCCGCGGCTCCTCCGCCGCGAGCCGGTCGGCGATGGCGCCGGTGCCATCGGGGGAGTTGTCGTCCACCACCAGGACGTCCAGCGCCGGCGAGGCCGCCAGGATCGCGCGGCAGATCGCCTCCACGTTCTCCGCCTCGTCGTACGTGGGCAGACAGACCAGCGCCTCTCGACCCCGCGTCATCGGTCACCCCCTCATCGCCCGCGCCACCTCGCCGGCGACGCGCTCGGGCGCGCCCGGCTCCCCGAGGGACGCCCGCACCTCGCGCAGCGCCGCGAGCTGCGCATCCCGGGCCGCGCGGTCGGTGAGCAGGCGCTCGACCTCGGCCGCCATGCGGGCCGGGCTCGCCTCTCCCTGGAGCAGCTCGGGCACGATCCCCCTCCCCGCCAGGATGTTCACCAGCGCGAAATGGGCAATCCGCACGAGGAGGCGACCCACCCAGTACGACAGCCAGGAGAGCTTGTAGACGACCACCATCGGCCGGAGCATGAGCGCCGTCTCGAGGGTCGAGGTGCCGCTCTTCACCAGCGCGGCGTCGCTGGCCCCGACCGCCTGCTCTGCCTGTCCGTCCACGAGCTTCACGTCGAGCGCCTGGTGCCGGGAGAGGTACGGCTCGAGGGCCTCGCGGCGCAGCGTGGGCGCGACGGGCACCACGAACTGGGCGTCGGGGTGCGCCTCCCGGATCCGCTCCGCCGCCTCGAGCATCGGCGGCAGGAGGCGCCGGAGCTCGGCGTGGCGGCTGCCGGGCAGGATCGCGATGGTGGTCCGGCCGGCGGGGAGGCCCAGCGCCTCCCGGTATGACTCGGCGGGCTCGGGCGTCGGGCGCTCGGCGAAGGGGTGACCGACGAACCGCGCCGAGACGCCCGTCCCCTCGTAGAAGCGCACCTCGAACGGGAGGATGCAGAGCATCCGGTCGACGATGCGCGCGATCTTCTTCGCCCGCCCCCGCCGCCAGGCCCAGATCATCGGGGACACGTAGTAGACGACCGGGATCCCGAGCCGCTTCAGCTTGGCCGCGAGCCGCAGGTTGAAGTCGGGGAGGTCCACGAGCAGCGCCACGCGCGGGCGGCGGGCCGCCGACGCGCGCGCGAGCCGGCGGAGGATGCCGAGGATGCGGGGGATGCGCGGCAGGACCTCGGCGAGGCCCATCACCGAGATGTCCTCGGCCGGCGCGAGCGCCTCGAGCCCCGCCTCGCGGAGGCGTGGGCCGCCCACCCCGAAAGCGTGAACCCCGGGGCGGAGGCGGCGGAGCTCCTCGAGCGCCCGCGCCGCGTGCAGGTCGGCGCTCGCCTCGCCCGCCACGATCAGGATCTCGTCCGCCAATCGGCCGGCTTATAGCACGCCGTACCGCGGGGTACGCCCGACTCCGGCCTCCCGCGGGGGGCCTCGCCGGCGGCGATGCGCGGTCTTCGCTTGGGGTGAAGCACGGCCTCGACAAGGAATGGCGGGAGCGATAGGACAGAGGCGTGGAGCCTCCAGGCCCGGCTTCTCCTTCCACGAGCGTACCGTCGGAGGGCCGGCGGAGGGTCGAGGTGCGGTCCCGCTGGGTCCGAAGCTTTCTCTGGACGCCCTCCCGCGTGGTCGCCGCCTACGCGGCGAACGGGGGGCTGTGGATCCTGTTCTCCGACCGGGCGCTCGCGCTCTTCGTCACCGACCACGTTCGCCGCGACCAACTCCAGACGCTCAAGGGTTGGTTCTTCGTCCTCGCCACTTCGCTGATCGTGTACGAGCTCACGCGTCGCGCCCAGCGCCGGCTGGTGTCGCTCGGGGCCGAGCTCCGGGCGGCCGTGGAGTCGATGGTGGACGGCGTGGTGATCGTGGACGCGACCGGCGTGGTCGAGGCGAACCGCGCCGCGCTGGAGCTCTTCGGCGTGGAGGGCAAGGCGGAGGTGCTGGGCCCGCTGGACGAGTTCTGCCGGCGTTTCCGGCCGCGCACCACCGACGGCGTGCCGCTCCTCCCGGCCGATCTGGCGTGCTCGCGCGCCCTCCGGGGTGAGCGGGTCACGCGCGAGAGCCTGCTCCGGCGCGCGGACGGGCGGGACGTCGTGCTCAGCATCTCGTCGGCGCCGTTCGCCGCGGCCGGCGGCCCCATGACCATCACCGTCTTCCGTGACGTCTCCGCGTCCCACCACCTCGAGGCCATGCGCGACGAGTTCCTCGCCACCGCCGCGCACGAGCTCAAGACGCCGCTCGCGGTGGTGAAGGCCTACGCGCAGCTCGTCCAGCGCCGGGCGCCGTCCGAGGCCCCCGCGCTCACCGTGGTGCAGCGCCAGGTCGATCGGATGACCCGCCTCGTCCAGCACCTGCTGGACGCCTCCCGGCTCCGGCTGGACCCGGGCGCGGGCCCGAAGGAGCGGTTCGATCTCGCGCGCCTGACGGCCGAGGTGCTGGAGCGTCTGCGCGCGGCAGGCTCGGGCCACGCGTTCCAGCTCGTCGCCCCGGGACCGGTGCCGGTCGAGGGCGATCGAGACCGGATCGCTCGCGTCATCCAGAGCCTGCTCGACAACGCCGTCCGCTTCTCGCCCCGCGGCGGGCCGGTCGAGGCACGGGTCGTGCTCGCCGACGGTGAAGCCCGGGTCTCGGTGTCCGACCATGGGCTCGGCATCCCGCTCGATCGGCAGGCCCGCATCTTCGAGCGGTACTACCGGGCGCACGCCGGCACCTCCGAGGACTACGGCGGCCTCGGGCTCTCGCTCGATCTCTCGCGCGAGATCGTGAGCCGTCACGGAGGGAAGATCTGGTTCGAGAGCATCCCGGGCCAGGGCTCGACCTTCCACTTCGCGCTGCCGGCGGCGCTGGAGCCCCGGGCGTGAGCCACGTGCTCGTCATCGAGGACGACCTCGATCTCCTGCAGCTCGAGGAGATGGTCCTCGAGGAGGCGGGACACCGCGTCCGGACGGCGAGCGACGGGCAGGTGGCGCTGGAGCGCGTCGCGCAGGAGATGCCCGGGCTCATCCTGCTGGACATGCGCATGCCGGTCATGAACGGCTGGGAGTTCGCGCGCGAGTTCCGCCGGCGGTACGGGCGGGCCTGCCCGATCGTGGTGGTGACGGCTGCCGAGAACGCGCAGCTCCGCGCGGCCGAGGTGGAGGCCGAGGGCTGGCTCTCGAAGCCCTTCGACATCGAGGACGTGCTCCGCATGGTGGCGCGGTTCGTGGCTCCCCAGCAGAACGTGCGGATCTAGCCCGAACCGGACGGGCCCCGTCTGGCTCCTTCCGTTATCGTCTCGTCGTCCCGCCATGACCTCTCCCCCGTCCCCCACCGCCACCACGCCCGCGCGCGACCCCGTCTGCGGGATGGAGGTGGACCCGAAGGCGCCGAAGGGCGGCCAGATCGAGCACGCCGGACAGCGCTACTCCTTCTGCAACCCGAAGTGCCTCGCGAAGTTCACCGTCGATCCCGGTGCCTACCTGCGCCGCGGTCCGGGCGGGATGGCAACGGCCGCGCCGGACGTCCCGCCGGGCGTGGAGGTGGTCTGGGTCTGCCCCATGGATCCGGAGGTCCGCGAGACGGCGCCGGTTCCCTGCCCGATCTGCGGGATGGCCCTCGAGCCGCTCGTCGTGGGCGGCGCGCCGTCCGCCGAGGAGCCGGACAACCCCGAGCTGCGCTCGATGAGCCGCCGCTTCTGGTGGAGCCTCACTCCCACCGCGGCGGTGCTGCTGCTCGCCATGGGCGACATGCTCCTCGAGGGCATGCCGCTGCGACACGCGCTCGGGGTGAAGGGCTTCGCCCTCGTCCAGTGGGCGCTCGCGACGCCGGTGGTGCTCTGGGGCGGGTGGCCCTTCTTCGAGCGGGCGTGGGTGTCGCTCCGCACCTGGCGCCTCAACATGTTCACGCTGATCGGGCTCGGGACCGCGACCGCGTACCTCTGGAGCGCGGCCGCGACGCTCCTCCCGGCGAGCGCCTTTCCCGCCGCGCTCCTGGATCACGGCGCGCCGCCCCTCTACTTCGAGTCCGCGGCGGTGATCGTCCTGCTCGTGCTCCTCGGCCAGGTGCTGGAGCTCCGGGCCCGCGGGCGGGCGTCGGGGGCGGTCCGCGCGCTGCTCCGGCTCGCCCCCCGCACCGCGCGGCGGATCGAGGCGGACGGGGAGGAGCGCGACGTGGACGCGGACGCGGTCCGGCCCGGGGACCGGCTGCGGGTCCGGCCGGGCGAGAAGATCCCCGTCGACGGCCGCGTGGTGTCCGGCGCCTCCGCCGTGGACGAGTCGATGGTCACGGGCGAGTCGGTGCCGGTCGAGAAGCGCGCCGGCGATCCGGTGACCGGCGCGACGCTGAACGGCAACGGCTCGCTCGTCGTCGTGGCCGAGCGGGTCGGGAAGGACTCGCTGCTCGCGCAGATCGTCCGGATGGTGATGGACGCGCAGCGGAGCCGCGCCCCCATCCAGCGCCTCGCCGACGCCGTCTCCGCCTGGTTCGTGCCCGCGGTGGTGGCGGTGGCGCTCCTCGCGGCCGGCGCCTGGGCGGCGTTCGGGCCCGAGCCCCGGCTCGTCCACGCGCTGGTGGCGGCGGTCTCGGTGCTGATCATCGCCTGCCCGTGCGCCCTCGGCCTCGCGACCCCGATGGCGATCATGGTCGGGACGGGCCGGGGCGCCGCCGCGGGCGTGCTCGTGAAGAGCGCGGAGGCGCTCGAGCGGTTCGAGAAGGTGGACGTGCTCCTCCTCGACAAGACGGGGACGCTCACGCTCGGGAAGCCGGTCCTCTCCGCGGTCGAGCCGGCCGAGGGGTTCACCGGGGACGAGCTGCTCCGGCTCGCCGCCGGGGCGGAGCGCGGCTCGGAGCACCCGCTGGCGTCGGCGGTCGTCGCCGGGGCGCGGTCGCGCGGGCTCGGCGTCCCGGAGGCGAGCGTCTTCCAGGCGGTGCCGGGCCACGGGATCACCGCGTCGGTCGAGGGCCGGCAGGTGGCGCTCGGGAACGCGGCCCTCCTCGCCCGCGTCGGGGTGGACGCGGCGCCGCTCGCCGAGCGGGCGGAGGAGCTCGCGGCCGCGGGGAACACCGTGGTGATGGTCGCCGTGGACGGCGCGCTCGCCGGTCTCCTCGCGGCGCGCGATCCGGTGAAGCCGGGCGCCGCCGAGGCCATCCGCGCCCTCCACGCCGAGGGCATCCGCACGATCGCGATGATCACCGGCGACGGCTGGACGACGGCGCGGGCCGTCGCCCGCGAGATCGGGATCGACGCGGTGGAGGCAGAGGTCCGCCCCGAGGAGAAGGCCGCCGCGGTGGAGCGGTTCCGCGGGCGGTCCAGGGGCATCGCCTTCGCCGGCGACGGCATCAACGACGCGCCGGCGCTCGCGGCGGCGGACGTCGGCGTCGCCATGGGCACCGGGACCGACGTCGCCATCGAGTCGGCGGGCCTGACGCTCGTGTCGGGGGAGCTCTCCGCGCTCGTCCGGGCGCGGCGGCTCTCCCGGGCGACGCTGCGGAACGTCCGGCAGAACCTCTGGTGGGCCTTCGCGTACAACGCCCTCGGCGTGCCGATCGCGGCGGGGGCGCTCTACCCGTCCCTCGGGTGGTTGCTCTCGCCGATGCTCGCCGCAGCGGCGATGAGCTTCAGCTCGGTGACGGTCGTCGCGAACGCCCTGCGGCTGCGGAACGTCCGTCTGTGACCCCCCAGATCGGTCGCGCGACGCTCCGCAAGGACCGTTAGTCCAGGCGCCATGGCCACGGCGGCGAAGGAGCTGTCCGCGCCGGAGCCGCGGCGGATCTCGCGCCTCGGCCTCGTCTGGCGCAGCACCATCGGCAAGAAGGCCGTCATGGCGGTGACGGGCGTCGTGCTCGTGCTCTACGTCATCGCCCACATGCTCGGCAATCTTCAGATCTTCGCGGGGCCGGAGAAGATCGACGCGTACGGCCGATTCCTGCGCATCTCGCCGGCGCTGCTCTGGTTCGCGCGGATCGTGCTTCTCGTCGCGGCCGTGGCGCACGCCTGGGCGGGGATCGCGCTCCACCTCCGGTCGCGCCGGGCGCGGGGTCTCGAGTACGCCGACTACCGCCCGGGCGCCTCCTCGACCGCCTCGCGCACGATGCTCTGGAGCGGGCTCCTCATCCTCTTCTTCGTCGTCTACCACGTGCTCGATCTCACGGTCGGCGTCCTCCACCCGGACTTCCGCGAGGGAGAGATCTTCCGGAACGTCGTGGTCGGCTTCGGCCGGGTGAGCGGCGTCGCGGCCTACCTCGTGGCCATGGTGGCGCTCGGGTTCCACCTCTGGCACGGCGTCTACTCCATGTTCCAGTCGCTCGGGCTCTCGAACCGCCGGCTCACGCCGCAGGTGCAGAAGCTCGCGGCCGCGCTCGCGACCGTGCTCGTGGTGGGGTTCTCGGCGATCCCGCTGGCGGTGATCGTCGGGGTGGTGGGCTGACCATGGCGACCGATCTGCGCACCACCCCGGTCCCGGCCGCACCCGCGCGCAGCGGCCGTCTCGACGCGCGCGTCCCGGAAGGCCCGCTGGGGCAGAAGTGGGAGCGGCGGAAGTTCGAGCTGAAGCTCGTCAACCCCGCCAACAAGCGGCGGTACACGATCATCGTGGTCGGCACCGGCCTGGCCGGCGGCGCCGCGGCGGCGTCGCTCGGCGAGCTCGGCTACAACGTCGTCAACTTCTGCATCCAGGACAGCCCGCGCCGCGCGCACTCGATCGCCGCCCAGGGCGGGATCAACGCCGCGAAGAACTACACGAACGACGGCGACTCGGTGGAGCGGCTCTTCTACGACACCGTGAAGGGCGGAGACTTCCGCTCCCGCGAGGCCAACGTCTACCGGCTCGCCGAGCTCTCCACCGCGATCATCGACCAGTGCACCGCGCAGGGCGTCCCCTTCGCCCGCGAGTACGGCGGCACGCTCGCGAACCGCTCCTTCGGCGGCGCCCTCGTCTC
>JAEZXM010000441.1 GCA_023419875.1 Pseudomonadota bacterium
GTACGAAAGCTCGCCCGCGAGCTGGGGGTGGACCTCGCCCAGGTCGAGGGCACCGGCCCCAAGGGGCGCATCGTCCAGCCAGACGTGCAGCGGTTCGTGAAGGAGGCGCTCACGACCGGCGCCGGCGCCCGCGGCGTGGGCCTCGACCTCCCGCCCTGGCCGAAGGTGGACTTCGCGAAGTACGGCCCGGTGGAGGTGCAGCCGCTCTCGCGCATCAAGCAGCTCTCGCGCGGCAACCTCTCGCGGAACTGGGTGATGATCCCGCACGTCACCCAGCACGACGAGGCCGACATCACCGACCTCGAGGCCTTCCGCGTCTCGCTCAACGAGGAGGCCGCGAAGGAGGGCGTGAAGGTCACGCTGCTCTCCTTCCTCGTCAAGGCGGCCGTCGCTGCGCTCCGGAAGTTCCCCGAGGTGAACGCGTCGCTCGACGGCGACCAGCTCGTGCTGAAGCGCTACTTCCACATCGGCTTCGCCGCCGACACCGCCGGCGGCCTCGTGGTTCCGGTGGTGAAGGACGCGGACAAGAAGGGCGTCCTCGAGATCGCCCGCGAGGTCGCCGCGCTCGCAGCCAGGGCGCGCGAGGGCAAGCTCCAGCTCGCCGACATGCAGGGCGGGACGTTCTCCATCTCCAGCCTCGGCGGCATCGGCGGCACCTTCTTCACCCCGCTCATCAACGCCCCCGAGGTCGCGATCCTGGGCGCCTCCCGGAGCGTCACGAAGCCGGTCTGGGACGGAGCGGGCTTCCAGCCGCGTCTCATGCTCCCGCTCTCGCTCTCGTACGATCACCGCGTCGTCGACGGCGCGCTCGCGGCGCGGTTCGTGACCTACCTCTCGCAGGTGCTGAAGGACATGCGCCGCGCGATGCTCTAGCGCCCCATGGACCACCGCGGCCTGCCCGACGTCCTCCGCGAGCGGCACGCCGGCGTCCTGCTCCATCCGACCTCCTTGCCCGGCCCGTACGGCGTCGGCGACCTCGGCCCCGAGGCGCGCCGCTTCGCCGAGTGGCTCGCCCGGGCCGGGGCCCGCTTCTGGCAGGTCCTGCCGCTCGGCCCACCGGCCGCGTTGCCCGTCGAGGCGCCGGTCGAGGATTGCCCGTACGTCTCCTGGGCGTCGCTCGCCGGGAACCCGTACCTCCTCTCGCTCGACGATCTCCACGCGGATGGGCTGCTCGAGGCCGGCGAGCTCGACGCGCCCGCCTTCGGCGACGGCCCGATCGATTTCTTGAAGGTGTACCCCTGGAAGCTCGAGCGGCTCCGGCGCGCCGCCGACCGGATGCTCGCGGGCCGCTCGCCCGGGCTTCGCGAGGTGTTCGAGTCCTTCCGCGCCGACGTGGGTTGGGCGCGCGACGCCGCGCTCTTCGCGGCGATCCGCGCCCGCCACGGCGAGCCCTGGTGGACCTGGCCCGCGCCGCTCCGCGAGCGCGAGCCCGCCGCGCTCGCCGCATTCGAGAAGGGCGCCCCAGGGGAGGTGGATCGCGGGATCGCGCTCCAGTTCCTGTTCGAGCGCCAGTGGGCGAGGCTGCGTGCCCACGCCCGCGCGCGCGGCGTCCTCTTGTTCGGCGACGTGCCCATCTACGTCTCGCCCGACAGCGCCGACGTCTGGGCGAACCCGGGCGTGTTCGACCTCGCCTTCACGCCGGACGGTGCGCTCGCCCTCCAGAACGGCACGCCGCCGGACGAGTTCACGCGCGAGGGGGCGCTGTGGGGCGGTCCGCTCTACGACTGGGAGTGGATGGCCCGGGACGACTACGCCTGGTGGCGCCTCCGCCTCGCCCGGGCGCTCGCCCACGCCGACCTCGTCCGGATCGACCACTTCCGCGCGCTGTCCGCCGCGTGGGGTGTCCCCGCCGGACGGCCGCCGCGTGAGGGACGCTGGGTGAAGGGCCCCGGCCTCCGGTTCTTCGAGGTGGTGGAGCAGCACATGGGCCGGCTGCCGTTGTGCGCCGAGGACCTCGGCGCCATCGACGCCGACGTGGTCGCGCTCCGCGAGGCCGCCGGCCTCCCGGGGATGCGGATCCTGCACTACGCCTTCGGCGGCGACGCCCGGAACCCGCACCTCCCCCACAACCACCCGGAGTCGTGCGTCGCCTACCCCGGCAACCACGACAACGACACGACCAAGGGCTGGTGGCGAAAGCTCGACCCCCGCGCCCGCGCGCACGCCCAGCACTACCTCGGCAGGCACGGCGACGACATCGCCTGGGACCTCGTCCGCGCCTGCCTCGCCTCCCCCGCACGCCTCGCGGTGCTCCAGATGCAGGATCTCCTCGCCCTCGACTCCGACGCGCGGATGAACGACCCCGAGTCGTACGGACGGCTCCCGCGCGCCGAGTGGCCGAACTGGAGATGGCGCCTCCGCCCCGGCGCGGCCGACGAGCGGACCGCGGAGCGGTTCCGGTTCCTGGTGGAGCTCTACGGGCGGTTCTGAAAAGCGAGCGCTCCCCCGGCAGGGTTGGAGACCTACATCCCCCGGCGATTAGGTTCGCCGGATGCCAAGCCGCCGCTCGATCGCCCTCCTGGCTCCAGCCCTGCTCTCGCTCGTCGCCTGCGGCGGCGGCGGAGCCGGCGAACCTCGCCTCGAGGTGCCGTACGGCGCGCCGGTCGAGGTCTGGCGCGACGGGGGCTGCTTCTCCTCCTGGTGCCAGACCGGCTGGTACGCTTCACCCGCGGTCGTGGACCTCGACGGCGTCGGTGACGGCGGCCTGGCCGTGGTCTGGGGATCCTACGACCTCGTCGCGCTCGAGGCGGGCACCGGGGAGCTCCGCTGGCGCGCGGGCAGCAGCGCGCGCGTCTGGCCGAGCCCGGCGATCGCGGACCTCGACGGCGACGGCACGCTCGAGATCGCGGTCGGGCGCAGCGGCGACGAGCTGACCGTGTACACCGCCTCCGGCTCCGTGGAGTGGTCCGTCCACCCCTTCGGCGCCGGCGAGGTCCGCACGCTGGCGATCGCACCGGGGATGATCGGCGGCGGTCACCTCGCGGTCCTGGTCGGCCGCGCCTCGGGTGGCGCGACGAGGCAGCTCTCCGCGTACGGCCCCACCGGCGCGGTGCTCTCCGGCTGGCCCGCGCGCCGCGACGGCGAGGACGGGTACGGGTGGGGCATGTTCAACCAGAACGTGGCGGTGGACGACCTCGACGGCGACGGCGACGCCGAGGTGATCGGCCCGACCGACACCCACTACATCACGGCGCTCGATCACGCCGGAAACCAGCTCGGCGTGAACGCGCGCTACGCTGACCGGAGCGTCTGGAGCGAGGTCGGCGTGCACGTCTCGGACGCGGTGGACCTCCGGGGCTGGGCGGACTGCGGCACCGAGCACCGGCCCAACTTCGCTGACAGCGCACCCGTCATCGCCGACCTCGACGGCGACGGGACGCGCGAGGTCGTGGTCGTCGGGAACGTCTACGACTGCGGCGCCGAACCGTACCGGAGCCTCTACCAGATGCCGTTCATCCTGAAGGCGGACCGGACCCGCTGGAGCGGCTCGGGCTTCGACTGGACCGTGCTTCCGAGCCCGCGTTCCGGCTCCGGACCCCGGTCGGAGGACCACGGCGTCATCGAGAGCGTGCTCCCCAACCCCGCGGTCGCGGACCTCGACGGCGACGGGGTGAAGGAGATCCTCTACCCGTCCTACGACGGCCGCCTCCACGCGCTCTGGCTCGACAGGACCGAGCACGGCCGCTGGCCGTTCACGGTGCCCGGTCCGGGGTACGCGTTCGCGTCCGAGCCGGCGGTCGCCGATCTCGACGGCGACGGCAGCGCGGAGGTGGTCTTCGCCTCCTGGCCGAGGAAGGCCTCGAATGCCCGCGGGAAGCTCATCATCCTCGACGCGCAGGGGCGCCTCGCCCACGCCGTCGAGCTCCCGCCCGCGCGCTCCGGCGGCTGGAACGGCGGCCTGGGCGCGCCGACCCTCGCGCGCCTCACCGAGGGCGGCGACGTGCACGTCTTCCTCGGCACGTCGGGGAGCGGCGTCGTGGCCTATCGGATCCCCGGAACCGCGGGCGCGCAGATCCTCTGGGGGACCGGCCGCGGGAGCCTTTTACGGCGGGGCGTGCCCGCCGATCCGTGAGCACCGGGCGCCCGGTCCGCGGGCCGTTCACGCCGGGAAACGGCCGTTCTGGAACTCTCCACCCCCCCGGCTCATCGGGCGCAACGTCGCAGCCGGCGATCCCCCTCCACTCCGACGGCCCACTTCGGTCATACTGCGCGCTCCCCTCCGACGGCCGGACCGCGCCGGAATACCCCGAAGGGAGCAACCATGTCTGCCGTGAAGATGGATGCAGGGCTGGAAGGTGTTTACCAGGACGTCCTGAAGCGCAACCCCGGAGAAGCCGAGTTCCACCAGGCCGTGCACGAGGTCCTCGAGACCATCGGGCCGGTGCTCCAGAAGCACCCCGAGTTCAAGGACCGCAAGATCATCGAGCGCATCTGCGAGCCGGAGCGCCAGATCATCTTCCGCGTGCCGTGGCAGGACGACCGGGGCGAGTTCCACGTCAACCGCGGCTTCCGCGTCCAGTACAACAGCGCGATCGGCCCGTACAAGGGCGGCCTCCGCTTCCACCCGTCCGTCTACCTCGGGATCATCAAGTTCCTGGGGTTCGAGCAGATCTTCAAGAACGCGCTCACCGGCCTCCCCATCGGCGGCGGCAAGGGCGGCTCGGACTTCGATCCGAAGGGCAAGAGCGACAACGAGATCATGCGGTTCTGCCAGAGCTTCATGACCGAGCTCTGGCGGTACGTCGGCGAGTACACCGACGTGCCCGCCGGCGACATCGGCGTGGGCGGCCGCGAGATCGGCTACATGTTCGGCCAGTTCAAGCGGCTCACCGCGAAGTACGAGTCCGGCGTCATCACCGGCAAGGGGCTCGACTACGGCGGCTCGCTCGTGCGCACCGAGGCGACGGGCTACGGCGCCACCTTCTTCGTGGACGAGATGCTGAAGGTCCGCAAGGAGTCGTTCGACGGGAAGAAGTGCGTCGTGTCCGGCTCCGGCAACGTCGCCATCTACACGATCGAGAAGATCGCGCAGCTCGGCGGCAAGACCGTCGCCTGCTCCGACTCCAACGGCTACGTCTTCGACGAGAAGGGCATCGACCTCGACCTCGTGAAGCAGCTCAAGGAGGTCGAGCGGCGCCGCATCAAGGACTACGTCGAGTACCGCAAGCACGCGAAGTACGTCGAGGGCGGCAACATCTGGGAGATCCCCTGCCAGGTGGCGATGCCGTCGGCGACGCAGAACGAGATCAACGGCAAGGACGCCGCCACCCTCGTGAAGAACGGCTGCATCGCCGTCGGCGAGGGCGCGAACATGCCCACCACGCCGGAGGGCATCAAGGTCTTCCTCGACGCGAAGATCGCCTACGGCCCGGGCAAGGCCGCGAACGCCGGCGGCGTCGCGACCTCCGCCCGCGAGATGCAGCAGAACGCGAGCCGCGACAGCTGGACGTTCGAGTACACGGAGAAGCGGCTGGCGAACATCATGAAGAACATCCACCAGACCTGCTACGAGACCGCCGAGGAGTTCGGCGCGAAGGGCAACTACGTGGTGGGCGCCAACATCGCCGGCTTCCTCAAGGTGGCGAAGGCGATGGTCGCGCACGGCCTCGTGTAGCGGCCGCCGCGAGCGCGGATCCTCCGCAGCCCCCGTGCCGGCGCGCCGCGCCGTCGCGGGGGCTGCTCCGCTTCCGGGGATCCCCCGCGCCGCTACCGCAGCGCGATGGGGACCTCGACGTGCATGGTGTCCCCGGAGAACTTCGGGAACAGCATGGAGCGCGCCGCGCCCTTCAGGCAGGAGCCGAGGTCGGCGCCGTTCACCACGACGTCGTCGATGGTGGGGTAGGTCACCGCGCCCGACGGCTGGATGTTGAGGCGCAGCATGATGCGGCGCCCGTCGAGCTTCACGTCGCCGCCCGCCGCCGCGCGCATGCAGCTGTCGAAGGAGGGCTTCGACGCGCGCAGCACGCCCTCGATCTGCGCCTGGGTGAGCGAGTCCGACTGCTCCGCCTCGTTCGCCATCGCCACGCGGTCGTCGCG
>JAEZXM010000004.1 GCA_023419875.1 Pseudomonadota bacterium
CGCCAGCACCGGGCGTCCGTCGGCGAGCGCCTCCGCGGCGCGCGAGAGCCGGCGCCGCCGGACGTACTCCGCCGGCGGCAGGCCGACGACGGTCTGGAACACGCGCATGAAGTGCCAGCGCGAGAACCCCGCCCGGCGCGCGGCCTGGCCGAGATCGACCTCGTCCGGGAGCCGCGCCTCGAGGTAGTCGATGGCGGCGCCCAGGCGCTCGGCGAGATCCTCCCCCGTGCGCGGCTTCTTCACCGATTCAGTATAGGCGCGAGGTCCACGTCCTCGGGCGCGCCGCGGTCCCAACGGTTGTCGCCGCCCTGCGGCGCTTCTCCACGGTCATCGAGAGAGCCAGTAATTCGACAACGCGGACGTTCGAGCAAGCGTTACGCTGCGTCCGGGACAGACCAAGGAGGTGCCATGACCACGACTCCTGTGAGGATCCTCGTTGCTGGACTGTACGTCCTTCTGTCGGCGCAACCGGCCGAGGCGGCTCAGAAACGGGTGTTGCTGGAGCTCTATACCGGAGCCTGGTGCGGTTGGTGTCCCGACGGGGAGGTGCGCCTGCTGGAGGCGATGGCCGCCTTTCCGGGAAGCGTCGTGCCGGTCAGCATCCACGACGGCGATCCGATGGCCCTCGGGACGCCACTTGGGAACGAATACGCCAACGGGTATCCGGCTGGCATCTTCGACCGCACGACCGATCCCCTGAGGACCACATGGCTGGCGGAGATTGCCAGCCATCTGGCGGAGCCGCCGCGGGTCGAGCTGGTGCTGCAGCGGCAGTACTCCGCAGAGACGAGGGTGCTGAACGTCACGCTCAGCGCCGAGCTCCTGGAGGCGACGAGCGCTCCCATGTTGCTCCACGTGTTCTTGACGGAGGATCACGTCGTGGGGTCCGGGTCGGACTACAACCAGGTCAACTACTGCGAGAACCTGGGCGCCAATCACCCGTACTTCGGAGCCGGGAACCCCATCGTGGGTTTCTCGCATCGCTACGTCCTCAGGGCCATTCTCGTCGGCGAGACCGGCGGCGAGGTTGCTGCCGGTCTGTCGGCGGGCCAGGTCGTGGAGGAGACCTACTCGTACCAGCTCCCACCGGAGTGGAATCCCGAACAGATGGCGGTGGTGGCCTTCCTCGCCGTGGACGATCCCGATCCTTTCTCCCGCGAGGTGTGGAACGCGGTGCAAGCGCCTCTGATCGCTCCGCCGAGCTCTGGCGGATGTGGTCATCGTGTGGATGCCGGAGGCGGGTTCGCGACCTTGGTGCTCCTCGCGCTCGCCGCCCTCGCGATGTCGAGCCGGGCCCGCAGCTTCTTCAGCGGTCCAGTATAGGACCGAGGTCCACGTCCTCGGGCGCGCCGCGGCCGAAGCTCACGATGTTCCGCGGCAGCGCGATCCCCGGCCGGGAAGCGAGGTCCCGGGCCTCGGCCGCTGAAAGTGGCGTACGCATGGGCGTCGCGCGGGCGAGCGCATCCAGCTCGGCGAGCGCGGCCGCGTCGCGCTCCTCGTGCGGCGTCAACATCACGCCCCACCCGTCCCACGGGAGGAGCTCGTTCCCGGCCAGGGCGGCGACGTCCTTGACCAGATTGGCGCAGACGAAGTCCCATCCCCAGAAGTCGAGGATCCCGTAGCGAGCCGGGTCGGCGCCGCGCTCGCGGCACGCGAGCCAGGCCTCGCCGCCGGAGACGAAGGCGCCGTCGGGGAGGTCCATCGGGTCGAAGGTGAAGCGGAGGGCGTCCCTCATCACCTCGTCGAGCTGCGGATCGCTCACGACCCACCGCCGCCCGTCCCAGCGCTCGACGACCCAGTGGTCGATCCACTTGTCCTTCTCGAAGTACCCGCCGAACCCGCAGCGGGCGCGGGCGGGGATCCCGGCCTGGCGGAGCAGCGCCGCATACAGCACCGAGTGATCGCGGCAGTTGCCGATGAGCTTCTGCGCGGGCGGGAGCGGCGCGGCGTCGTCCGGGCTCCGGCCGAGCGAGGCCTCGAGCTCGCCGATGCGGCGGAGCTTCGCGCGCAGGTCGCGGAGGTTCGTCTCGACGTCGGCGCGCGGCCGGGCCTCGGGGAGCTGGTAGGCGGTGCGCCAGAACGGGTGGACCACCACCGAGCGGACGGCCTCGGCGAGCGCGCGCGGATCCGTGCCCGCGCGGGCGGCGAGCCGGGCGAGGCGCGGGGCCTCGTCGCGAGGATCGGTGAAGGGGCCGTTCGAGAGCCAGGCCTCGGGGCCGGCGGGAGCCTGGGAAGCGGCTGCGGTCTGTGGCATCGGGCGTCTCCTGTCGCTTGGGACAAGGCGAACCTAGTCCGCGGGGCGGGTGGCGTTTTGATTGAGCGTGCGGTGTCCGGTGGCCCGGGAGGGGCGCCGCCCGCCCGTCCCCCGAGCATTGCCGCCCGAGCCTCGAGGACGTCAGGGGATCGGATCGGCGATCCGCGCCACGGCGGCCCGGACGAACCGGGAGCGGAGCTGCTCGCTCGCGAGCAGCCTCGTGGCGTGCGGAAGGGTCAGGATGGCCCGGAGGGCTCGATTCAGGAACCGCGCCCCGAGGCTGCTCCCCTGATCGAACACGAGATCCGCCAGGCGGTTGTGCTCGAGCGCGATCCGGACCGCCTTCTCGACCGAGTTCACCGGGACGTGCGGAGGGCTCTTCCTCCGCGTCAGGGTCATCGCGCCCTTCTTGCAGGCGCCGACGCACACGCCGCAGCCGATGCAGCGTTCGGGGTCGACCGCGGCCTGCAGCACGGTCTTGCGGGCCGGCGCCTGCTCCGGCGTGGTCGGTCGAGGCACCACCGACACCGCGCCGATCGGGCAGGCACGGGCACACCGCGAGCAACCGGCGCAATGCTCCGGATCGCAGGTCGCCAGGAATCCGCTCGGGTTCACGCCCCGGAGGTCGTAGACGTTCATGGGCCGGATCTGCTCGCAGCAGCACTTGCAGCAGCTGCAGATGAACAGCGGCTTCCCTTGCACGTTGTCGGCGATGTGGACGAGCCCGAGGTCACGGCCCTCCGCGAGGATGCGGAGCCCCTCTGCGGAGTCGATCTGCCGTCCGAACTTCCGCCGGACCACGAACTCCGCGCCGGCATCGAGCGTCATGCAGTTCTCCGCCGGCGCATCGCAGGTTCTTCCGAGATGCCTCGCCTTGTGCCGGCAGGAGCACAAGGAGACCGCGACCGTCCTCGCCTTCGCGACGAGCCAGCTCGCCCGTTCCCAGTCGAGCACCTCCGGGACGTCCTCCGGAAACGCGGTCTCGTGGGCGAGGGTGCGCCCCAGGACGGGATCGCCGTCCAGGAGCTCGCGCGGCAGCGCCTGCTCGTGGTGGACGTAGTCGTCGAACGCCTGGGCGATCCGCTTCTTCGGGATGCTGTCCTGCGCCCGCATGAACGAGAACTCGAAGAAGCCGACGACGGGGGGCGAGAGCGCGTACGTGGTCGGCCCGCCCTTGGGGTCGACCAGGTCCATGACGATGCCCTTGTCGCACATGACGTCGAGACGCGGACGCAGCTCGGCCTCGGCGATGCCGAAGCGCTTCGACAGGTACGCGAGCGTCTGGGGGAAGATGGGCATACGGGCACCCAGCCTGGCCTCCTCCGGCGTGTAGAGGATCTCGAGGATCTCCTGCCATCCCTTCCACGCGGTCGGATCGGTCGGCTCGGCGAAGGCGAATCCAGTGCCCGTGCCCATTCGCCTGGCGAGGTCTCGATACTCGTCCTTCAATCGATGAAGGTGGCCCATGGCGCGGCATTATCACGCCCAGCGAAATCGCCCGGCAAGCGCCGGAGGCTCTACGCGAAAGGCGGGAAGCGCGGGCGGCGGGAGCGCAGGGCTTGCGCCCGGGTCTCCCGCGACCGAGGCATCAACGGCGGCCGCGTCCGCCGCCGAAGATCGACCCGAGCACACCGCGGGTGATCTCGCGCGCGATCGAGCTGCCCACCGTGCGCGCCGCGCTCTTGGCCAGCGCGTCGACCATGCCCTCGCGGCGGCCGCCGCGCGGCCCGGTCGAGCCGAAGAGGAGGTCGCTGAGCCCGCCCCGGGCTCCGCCCCCGGTGGGTGCCGGGGCGGGAGGTGCCCTGCCCGCGGCCTCCGGCCGGCCACCCGCATTGCCAACCGGCGGGGCGGCGGATGCCTGCTCTGCCCGCTGGCGCAGCCGCTCGAACGCGCTCTCGCGATCGACGGCCTTCTCGTAGACGCCGGCCACCACCGAACCCTGGACGAGCGCCTTGCGCTCGTCTTGCGTGATCGGCCCGATCTGGCTCGCGGGCGGGTGCACGAACGCGCGCTCGGTCACGCCCGGTGTGCCCTTCGCGTCGAGGAGCGAGATCAGCGCCTCGCCCACGCCCAGCTCCAGGATCACCTTCGAGATGTCGAGCGCCGGGTTCGGCCGCATGGTCTCGGCCACCGAGGCGACCGCCTTCTGATCGCGCGGCGTGAACGCGCGGAGCGCGTGCTGCACGCGGTTGCCGAGCTGGCCCAGGATCCGGTCCGGGATGTCGATCGGGTTCTGGGTGACGATGTACACGCCCACGCCCTTCGAGCGGATGAGGCGCACCACCTGCTCGACCTTCTCCACCAGCGCCGGCGGCGCGTCCGAGAAGAGCAGGTGCGCCTCGTCGAAGAAGAAGACCAGCTTCGGCTTCTCCCGATCGCCGACCTCGGGCAGGTTCTCGAACAGCTCCGAGAGGAGCCACAGGAGGAAGCTGCCGTAGAGGCGAGGATTGCTC
>JAEZXM010000019.1 GCA_023419875.1 Pseudomonadota bacterium
CGCTCATGTCGCGAACATCCACGGGTGTCATGGCCGACGGGCGCTCACCTCGAAGAAAGACGAGCAGGGGACTCCTTCACCGCTCGATCCGTCGGAGAGGCACCAGGCCACGAGCAGCTTCCCCTCCACCCTCACGACCGCAGTCATCAACATACGGGTGCGCAGGGGCATGCCCCCAAGGGTTTCTCCGTCGGTCTGCATGCCGCGGTCCTCGAAGTACTTGCGCAGTCTCTCCTTGCTGTGCGTCTGGACCCGGCACACCGTCTTGCGTCCGGCGAGCCGGCAGGGCACGTCCTCCTCCTCTGCCCGAGGCGCGTCCGGGCGAAACCCCTCCGCGAATATCTTCCGCTTCGCGCTCACCAGCTCCTTGGCGCTCTTTTGATCCGGGAGGAGCACCCACGTTGCCGATGAATGCACGGTCCACCCCGGCGTGCCGGGATCCGTCGGCTCGCATTGAATGCTGCCGGACTCCTCGTCCTGGCGCACATGGCATCCACGCGGCGGCGTGAGGGGGTGGCCCGCGACCGCGATCGTCTGCTCGATCACCGTTGCCCCCGCTGCCGCGCCGGCGCCCCACTCCTGCTGGGCGAGAAACTCGAGGACGCGGGTGCACCGCGTCGCCTCCCCTGGAGAGAAGCAGTACAGGATCCGTGAGCCCGGCACCTCCACGATCTGGGCGTGAATCTGCGTTCCGCGAGCACCGGTCAGCTCCACGACGTAGGCCGCCCGTCCGCCCAGCATCGGGTTGGATCTGTTCCGGCGCGTGGCGAGACCTTCGGCGAGGAGCTTGTCGGCGAGATCGTCGATGCCCTTCGCGACCTCCTCCCGCGACGCCCACGTCTCGACGACGCGAACGCTCAGCTCCTCTGGGCAGGTGTACTCCCAGCCATGGCGCAGCGCGGCGGCCTCGCAACCGGTGAGCGGCGAGGAGGTCGGAGGTGGCGAGACGAGAACGGCGGCGACCACGAGCCAGGAGGTCATGAGCAAAGGCTACACGATCCCGGTGGACGGAACGATGGCGGACCACGAAGTCCTCCGCCTCGAGACTGCATGCCCCAGTGGCCGGCGAAGCCATGTCCGCAAGTCACGATTCGTGAATCCCTCCATCGATAGGGAGTCGCCCTTCGACTCCGGCCCGCTGCGCGGGCCTACGCTCAGGGCGACCCGGGGGAGAAACCCGGCCTCGACACGATGCCTGGGCGCGCCCGCGTCCGGGGCACCCGCCCCGGTCCCGCCTTTCGCCTGCAAGTGCCGCCGGGCCTGGCTACACGCGCCCATGCCCGAATCCCTACGCTCCACGCGCGGTTCGTGCTCGAGGGGTCCGAGCTGGACGACATCCGCCGGGCGCTGGGGACGACGCGCTCCGTGGACCGCGTCTTCCAGGTGGACATCACGGACGGCGCGGGTGTGGTCTGCGCGCAGGTGGAGAAGACCATCTACGTGCGCCGGTCCGCGGAGCCGGAGGTCATTCAGCCGTCCGATGGAGCGTGCGGATAGCCTCCCGCGGTCCCGGGAGGCCAGAACGGCCACTCCTCGAAGTGCTCGCACCGGCCCTCGGCATCGAAGCGCAGGATCCAGAGGTCCCGGTAAGGCTGGTCCCTTGGCGGGCCGTAGTGCACATCCAGGCGGACGACGCCGATGTTGCGCTCGGCGTCGGCGGCCACGACCTCGGCCGCCATCGTGAAGGACTCGTCCGGCCCCATCCTTTCGGCGGCCCACATCCTGGCGATGGCCGGGAGTCCCCGGTACGGCTGCTGGAACGGGGCGGTCGAGTAGGTCGCCTGGGGTGCGAACAGCGCTGCCAGCGCCCGGTCGAGCTCAGGGCCTTCCGGGGTTCGCCAGGCGCGCTCGTACCCGGCAATCCAATCGTGCAAGGAGCCTGGAGTCAGCATGCGGAGAAGATGCACACCAGATCCTTCCGCGCTCGCCGGGCGGGCGCTCGGCCACGCGACCATATCCGCGGGAATCAAGTCACGATCCGTGAACGACACGCGGCGCGTCGCCCGCGGCCCCCGCGATCTCCTCGACGAGCTCGCGGCACCCGTTCTCGAACAGGTGCCCATGTCCGTCCAGCTCGCGCACGGTCGCCTGCGGGAGCGCCCGCGCGTAGAGTCCCAGGTGCGCGAACGGGACCTCGTCGTCGTCGCGGCTGTGGCAGAGGACGAGCCGCGGGATCCGGGGAAGCCTCGCAGCGATGTCCTTCCGCAGGCGGAACTCGTCGACGCCCCAGCCTTCGGGTCCCCAGAACGGCGTGGCGACGAGGAACAGCCCCGCGAAACGCGGCACGCGCTTCCCGGGCTTCCGCTCGGACAGGAGCTTCAAGAGGACCGAGCCTCCGAGGGAGTGCCCGACGAGGACCGCGCCGTCGGCGAGCGCTGCCAGCTCCTTCTCCAGCCGGTCCCGCCACGGCGCGTAAACGGGATCGTCCGGGTCGGGCATGATCGGGTAGCGGACGTCGTATCCGCGGCCCAGCCCACGCCGCAGCGACGCCACCAGGAAGCCGCTCCCCTCCCGGTCGCCCTGGGGCCCGGCACTGTGAGCGAAGAGGATCCGTCTGCGGGTGCTCCGGCCCTTCGACGCCCGGGACTTCCTCGTCTCGCTCTGACTCTTCATCGCCCGCCCCCTTCTCCCGCCTTCCACCCGCGAAACGCCCGGAGCAGCGCGTCTCGCGCCGCCGGGGATAGCGCGTCCTCGGAGAGCCTGCCCGTCGCGGCGAGCACGAGCCTCATCTGCCGGACATAGGTGCTGCAGCCGTCGCAGGAGCCGAGGTGCAGCTCGAAGCGGCCCCGGATGTCGGAGGGCAGCTTGCCCTCGAGGTAATCCGTGACGAGCTCGACGAGCTCCCGGCACGGAAGATCGACGTCTACGCTGCTCATGGCTGCCGCTCCCCTCCGACCTTCTGCTCGATGTACCCTCTCACCTTCGACCTCGCGCGGTGGAGGAGCACGCGCTGGTTCCCCTCCGAGATCCCGAGGAGCTCGCACACCTCCTCGGAGTCCCAGCCGTCCACGTCACGCAGGTTCATCACCGTACGCTGCGCCTCCGGCAGCGTGGCCATGGCCTCCCGGACGAGCGCGATCAGCTCCTGCGACTCCGCCCACGTGTCCGGCCAGGGCGAGGGCGGCTCCGCCCAGTGACCTGCCCATTCATGGCCGTCGGGGAGGAACCTCTCCGGGGCCACGGCGGGACCCTCGTCCCGTTTCTCGGCCTCGAGCGACGAGAAGGGCACGGTCCGGTTCTCCCGGATCGCGCGCTCCTTGGCGCGGTGGATCACGATCCCGAAGATCCACGTACGGAGCGACGAGCGGCCCTCGAACCGGTGCAGCCCTCGAAGCACGCCGATCCAGGCCTCCTGCGCCACCTCCTCCGCGGTCGCGGCGCTGTGCACGTAGAGCGAGGCCATGCGGACCATCCCGCGGTGGTGCCGATCGACGAGCCTCAGGAACGCCTGCTCGTCGCCCGCGCGCAGGGCCTCCAGCTCGCGGTCCGAACTCACGGGAACCATGTACCGGCGCAAACCGCGAGCTTCCCCGCCAAGAAGGGGAAGCCCGCGATGCGGCGGGCCGGCGAGCGACCGCCCGCCCAGGTCACGCGGTCGGGGTCGCAGGCATCGGGAGGTGCCCGCCGGAGCGGGCGGTGCGCCGTGCGCGCGCGGCGCGAAACGCCTCCGCCGCGGTGACGACGCACGCTCCCAGCAGGACCACGTCCTTCATGAGGAAGGCGCCCGCCGGGTGCTTCAGCGAAAGGGCTCCCGGCGTCGAGAAGAGGAACGAGAGCGTGGTGAGGAAGATCACGGCGCCGGCCGCCGAGCCGACTGCGGAGATCATCGGCGAGAAGCGGCGCGCGGCGATGGCGAGGCCGGTGAGGATCTCGAGGGTGCCGATCACGTTGGACGCGCCCTGCACCCCGAAGGCGCTCAGCATCCAGGAGAGGAAGGGGCTGTGCTCGACGAGCGGCTTGATCGCCTCCGCCTCGAAGGCGAAGTACTTCGCCGCGCCGATGGCGACGAGCAGGAAGACGATGCCGTAGCGGAGCACGCCGGTGCCGAGCTCCTCGGCCTGCGCGATGCGCGTCCCGACGAAGTCGCGGGCGGTCGCGCGGTTCTCGTATCGACTGGGGGTCATGCCCATGGGGTTCCTCCTCCTGACGTTGGCGCGGGAGATCCGTTCGCGCTGGCCGTGCGTACTTCGAGAAACCGGGACCGTTACAGGGCCGCCCCGCGAGGGCCCGGGCGTAACGCCCGCGACCGCCGCCGCGACGATCCGACGGACGGCGAGGGAGGAACGGCCATGACGCACGGCACGAAGAAAGCGGACATTCGACGGGCGGCGTTCCGGAGCTGCACCACCGGCGCGGTCGTCGAGACGGGGGGCTGGCACGACATCACCTGCCTGCCCGGCGGGCTGGACGCCGACCTGGACGAGTGGGAGGCGGGGTTCACCGACGCGGGCGGGCGCTTCCTGGATCGATCCCAGGCGGCCGCCGCCGCGGGACGCCACGGGCGGCTCGAGGCCCGCGCCTACTTCGCGGGCGAGCCGGATCCGACCCTGGAGGCCGGGCGACGCGAGAGCTGGCGCGAGCGCCCCCGCGCGCGAGCAGCGTGAGCGGGGCGCAGGTGCTTCGAGGCGACGTCACATGCCGTCCGGCGCCTGGGCCGCGCAGGACTCGCAGAGCCCGTACAGCTCGAGCCGGTGCGAGGTGATCCGGAAGCGGAGCCGGCGGGCGGTCTTCTCCTGGAGCTCCTCGATCTCCGGGTCCTCGAACTCGCGGATGGTGCCGCAGCGCAAGCACACCACGTGGTCGTGGTGGCGCCGGCCGGCGGGCTCGAACAGGGTCTGCGTTCCGCCGAAGTCGCGGGCCACGGCCTGGCCGCTCTCCACGAGCAGCCGGAGCGTCCGGTACACGGTGGAGTAGCCCGCGCTCGGCGCCCGCTTCCGGACGCGGGCGAGCAGCTCCTCGATGGAGACGTGCGTCGCGGCCCGGAGGAACTCCTCCACCACGACGTCCCGGACGGAGGAGTGCTTGAGCCCCTTGGCCTTGAGGAGCGACTGGATCTCGTGAAGGCGGGCGGCCACGCCGTCGCCGGCGGGGACGCGCGCCGGAGCGCGCCGCTTCGACTTGCCGGTGTCGGACGAGGAGCCCACGAGCCGTTCCCGACGGGGAACATAGCCTGAAGGAGCTCGGACGGGCCACTGGCCCGCCCGAGGTCCCGCGGGGCCCCGCAGCATCACCTCCGCCGAGCGCGCCGAGCCTCGCGGGCGTTGCCCTTCGCGCGCGTCGTCTTCCGCCCCGCCGCACGCGGGGTCCGGCGAGCGCGGGCCACGTCGCCGCGAAGGCGCCGGCTCACCTCGCGGGAGGCGGGCGTCACCCGCGCCTCGATCCGGTCGGCGATCGCGGCGCCCCGCTGGGCGGTCTCCTCCACCACCTCGGCCCCGAGAAGCCGGGCCTGCTGCATGGCACGCTCGCCGCGCGCGCGGGCCTCGCCGAGGAGCTGCTCGCCGTCCTGGCGGGCGCGGTCGGCGGCGCCACGGCTGGCCCGGAGGGCGCGCCCGAACACCTGCTGCACGGTCGCCCGCGTGAAGTCGGCGGCGTCCCGGATCCCGTCGCGCAGCCGGTCCACCAGCGCCGCGCCCGCGTTGGCCACGACGTTGGCCGGCGGCTGGTCGGGCGCGGTCGGGTGCGGCCTCGTGGGCGCCGAGCGGCGGATCGTGCGGAACTCCTCGCCGAGGCGCCGGAGCGCGTCCGCGTCGAGGCTCTGGCGGAGCTGCGGGAGGATCGTCGCCTCCTCCTCCTCCACGTGGCGCCGGACGCTCTTCGCGGCGAGGCGCATCTTCGCGGCGTAGCGCGGATGCGCGGGGTGCATCGCCTGGAGCTCGGCGAGCGTGAGCTTCACGGCGTGGTGGTCCTCCAGCGAGTCGAGCCGCTCGTGGTCCATCCCCACGCGGGCGAGCGCGGGATAGAGCACCTGCTCCTCCGCCGCCGCGTGGACGGACAGCTCGCGAACGAGCCGCCGCGCGATCCGCCCCTGCTGACGCTGGTCCTCGGTCCGCGTCGCCCTCTCGAACTGGTCGAAGAGCTTGTCGATCTGCCGGTGATCCGCTTCGATGATCTGGACGATGTCCATCGCTTCCCCTGTCCCTGGATGGTGGAAGCGCACAAGCTCGTCACGGCGGCGCGTCGCGTCAACGCGGGCGGGCGGCGGCACGCCGGCCCGGCCCCTGCCCGACGCTCACATCCCCACGAGGCCGACCATCGGGAAGCGGAGGCGGACGAGGGTTCCCTGGCCGACGTCGCTCTCCACCTCGATCTCGCCGTCCGCCTGGCCCACGAAGTCCTGGACCATGTGCAGCCCGCGCCAGTGTCCGGACCGTGCCGGCCGGCCGGGGATCGACGCCTCGAAGAGGCGCGCGGCGGCGGCGGGCTCCATGCCCACGCCGGAGTCCTCGACCTCCAGCATCGCCCAGCGGCGCCCGCCTCGCGACTCGTCGTGGAGCCGCAAGGTGAGCAGCCCGCCCTCGGGCATCGAGTCGCGCGCATTGAGCGCGAGCTGGAGGAGCGCCTGCTCGAGCTGAACGGGGTCGAGGACCGCCTGGGCCTGGCTGTGACACTCGACGTGAAGCTCCACCTCCGGCGGGATCACCCGGCGCAGCGCCGAGGCGAAGTGGTGCAGCTCGGCCTCGAGCGGCAGAGGGCGCGCGATGGAGGCCTGGCGCCGCCCCAGGAACTGGAGCTGCTCCATGGTGCTCTTGACCCCCGCCACCGCGTGCTCGATGTCGTCGAGGATCTGGGCGCGGTCCTCGGAGCTCGCCCGGAGCTCCTGGACCCCGGCCGCGAGCACGGCCAGGGCGTTCCGGGTGTCGTCGGCCACGCCGTTCGCGAGCTGGCCGATGGCCTCGAGCTCCTTGGCGCGCGCGAGGGCCCGCTCCGCGGAGATGCGCTGGGCGTGCGCCTGCCGCTCGTGCGCGGCGGCATCGCGGGCGCGGTGGATGGCGCGATCGACGGCGGTCATCGTGGCGTGCACCACCGCCAGCGCGATGGCCGTCGAGCCGAGGGTGGTGACGGCGAGGTGCGCGAACACCGCGTGCGGGACCGCCGCCCCGGGCAAGGTCCCGACCTCCGGCCGCCCGAGCGCCCAGGCGGCGACGCCGATGGCGGCGAGGGCGAGCGCGGCGACCGTCGCCGCCGGCACCGCCATCCGGCGACCGAAGAAGAAGGTGGCGAGCAGCGGCACGAGCACGAACAGGGAGCCCATCGTGAAGCTCGGGCCGATCACCCAGACGCCCAGCACGGCGATGAGCCCTACTGCACCGATGGTGAATGCCGCCGCGAAGCGGTGCCGCCGGGCGGGGATGAACCAGGAGGCCAGCGTGAAGGCGATCGCCAGGACCACCGCGAACGAGAGGCCGCGGAGCGGCAGGTTCTCCAGGATGCCGGGCAGGAGCACGGCCGTGCTCGCGAGGGCCATCACCGTGCCGAGCGCCCGGAACGTGCGGAACCCGCGCGCGCGCGCCGCCGCGAGGATGGGGTCGATCGGGTCGGCGTCGTCGCCGCCGTCCAGCCGATCGTCGAATTGCGCGGAGGGCCTGTCCATCTTGCCAATCTCCAGGCTCAACGCAGGAGACGGTATCACAGCGCGCTCCCGGGAGCCTGCGTCCGGGACGCGCGATTCGTGCCGTTCCACTTCCGTTCCTCGAAACGATCGTTGGCAATCGTTTCACGAACGTCCGTCAGTCCATGCGTCCCCGCAGCGCCGCTCGGGGAACGCCATTCGCCCGCCGCGCCTGCGGGAGCCTCCTCCCGTCGCTCCGCTCGAGCCGGAAGGTCCCCACCATCGCCGCGAGCTCCTCGGCCTGGCCGGAGAGCTCCGCCGCCGCCGACGAGGACTCCTCCGCGCTCGCGGCGTTCTGCTGGGTGACCCGATCCATCTCGCCCACCGCGGCCGTCACCTGCGCGATCCCGGCCGCCTGCTCCTTCGCCGCGGAGGCGATCTCGGAAACGATGTCCGACACCTTGCCCACGCCCAGGGCGATGTCGCCGAGCCTGCTCGAGACCTGCTCGGCGGCCACCTCGCCCTCGCCGGCCTGCTTCACCGACTCGCGGATGAGGTCCTCGGTCTTGGTGGCGGCCTCCTTCGCCCGGAGCGCCAGGGAGCGGACCTCCTCCGCGACCACCGCGAAGCCGCGGCCCGCCTCGCCGGCGCGGGCGGCCTCCACCGCGGCGTTGAGCGCGAGGAGGTTGGTCTGGAACGCGATGTCCGCGACGTCCCGGATGATCTGCCCCGTGCCCTCCGAGGCCTGGCGGATCTTCTTCATCGCCGCCTGGAGCTCCTCGACGGCGGTGCTGCCCTGGGCCGCCGCCGCGCGGGCCGCGCCGGCGAGGCCGTTCGCGACCTGGGCGTGGTCGGCGGCCTGGCGCGTCACGCCGGCCACGCTCTCGATCGAGACCGAGGTGTTCTCGAGCGAGGTCGCCTGCTCGGACGCGCCGGCGGCGACCGCCTGCGAGGACGACGCGATCTGGGTGGCCGCGCCGGTCACCTGCTCGACGGCGGTGGCGACCTGGGCCAGCGCCTCGTGCAGCGCCTCGGCGGTCGCGTTCACGGCCTGTTGCACGCGGGCGTGATCGCCCGCGAAGGTCGCGGTGACCCGGGCCCGCAGGTCTCGCGCCGCGAGCTGCTCGAGGACCAGGGTGGCCTGGTCCACCGGCGCGACCACGGCGTCCAGGGTGCGGTTCACGCCCTCGATGATCCGCCGGAAGTCGCCCTCGTGCGCCGAGGGATCCACGCGCGTGCGCAGCTCGCCCCGGATCGCCGCCTGCGCGAGCCCGTCGGCGTCGCGCACGAGCCGGTTCACCGCCGCGATGCAGCGGTTCAGGCTCTCCCGGACCTGGGCGAAGTCCCCCGCCCAGGGATCGTCGATCGGCTTGGGGATCGCGCCCGCGGCGATCTCCGCCATGCGCCCGGCGGCGGCGGTGAGCGGCCCGGTCACCGCGTCCAGCGTGGCGTTCACGCCCTCGACGATCCTCCGGAAGTCCCCCTGGTGCCGGGACGGATCGGCGCGGGAAGACAGGCGCCCCGCCGCCGCGCCCGCGACGAGGCCGTTGGTGTCGGAGACGAGCGCGCGGACGGCGTCGCCGCAGGCGTTGAGGTTGCGGAGCAGGAGGGCGAAGTCACCCCTCCAGTCGGCCTCGATCCGCGCCGGGACGTCGCCCCGGGCGATGCGCTCCACGTGGGAGGCGGCGCCGCGGATCGGCGCGACCACCGCCTCGAGCAGGCGGTTGATGCCCTCGATCAGCGCCGCGTGCTCCCCGCGGTACTTGGTCGGGTCTCCGCGGACGTCGAGCCGGCCCTCGAGCGCCGCGGCGATGAGCGCCTCCACGTCCCGGCCGCGAGATGCCACGATCGCGACGAGCTCGTTGAGGCTCTGTTTCACGAGGTCGAACTCCCCATGGGCCTCCTCCTCGATCCGCGGCGGGGTCTCGCCCGCGGCGATCCGGGTGACGTAGTCCACGGTCGTGCGCATCGGGAGCGCGAACGCGTCCATGGTGGCGTTGAAGCCCTCGATGATGGGGCGGAACTCCGCCTCGGTCGCGGCGGTGTCGCCGCGCTGGTCGAGCCGGCCGTCCTGCACCGCCGCGCGCAGCCGCCGCGCCTCGCCCACGATCGCCTGGATCTGCTGGCCCCCGCGCCGGTGGCCGATCC